>DASTDN010000448.1:0-7234 GCA_035710365.1 Streptomyces sp.
GCCCAGCGCGGCCCAACGCGGCCCAGCGCGGCCCAGCGCGGCCCAGCGCGGCTCGGCAGCTCGTCCCGGCCCGGCCCGACAGCCCGGCCCGGCGGAACCCAGCCCGGCCCGGTCCGGCTCGCCCGGCCCGGTCAGTAGCGCGGGTGCATGAGGGTCGACGGCGGCAGGCCCGGCACGCGGGTCCGGGCGGCGGCGCGGGCGTCCGCGCGCAGCGCGCCCGGGGTGAGCGTGGCCGCCCGGGGCCCGTGGGGGGCGAGGCGCAGGGACGGCGGGGTGCGGGCGGCGAGGACGAGCCCCCAGTCGGTGGGCGGGCCGCCGCCACCGGTGGCCGCGCGGCCGGCACCGGCGGCGGACCCGGAGTCCCGGCCGCCCACCCGGTACGGGGCGGTCCGCAGCCCGGCGGCGCGGATGGTCGACTCCACCGTCCAGAACACCTCGGGACGCGCCGACACGGGTCCGGCGTGCACGGCCAGCCGCCCGGGATCCTTCATCACCCGCCGGGCGAGGCCGTAGAACTCCTGCGCGTACAGCTTCGTGCTCGCCGTGATGCCCGGGTCGGGCAGGTCGGAGATCACCACGTCGTAGGCCGCCGTCGGCGCGGAGCGCAGCCAGCGGAAGGCGTCGGCGGCGGTGACGTGCAGCCGGGGGTCGTCGTAGGCGTGGCGGTTGAGCCGGGAGAGGGCGGGGTCGCGGGAGGCCAGCCGGGAGAGTTCCGGGTCGATCTCCACGAGGTCGAGGCGGCGTACGCCCGGATGGCGCAGCACCTCGCGGGCCGCCATGCCGTCGCCGCCGCCGAGGACGAGCACGCGCGCGTGGGGGCCGGAGGCCATGGCGGGGTGGACGAGTGCCTCGTGATAGCGGCGTTCGTCCTTGCCGCTGACGCACAGCCGCCCGTCCATGAACAGGCCGAGGGGCCGGCCGCCCCGTCCGCCGGTGAGGACCACTTCCTGGATGCCGGTCCGCAGGGCGACGCGGACCTGCCCGCCGAACACGGTCTGCCGGGCGGCGTGTTCGAAGTCGTCGACGAGGACGGTGGCGGCGGCGAGGACGGCGAGGACCGTGAGGTTGACGGTGAGCAGCAGCCGGCGGGTCCGGCGGGCGAGGTCCCGGCGGAACAGGCCGAGCACGAGGGCGCCCCCGGCGGCGACGTTGACCGTGCCGGTGAGCAGGACCCCCGTCAACTGGCCGAGGAACGGCAGGAGGAGGAAGGGAAAGGCCAGCCCTCCGACGAGCGCGCCCACGTAGTCGGCGGCGAACAGGTCGGCGACGGCGCCGCCCGCGTCCTGGCGGCGGATGCGCTGGATCAGCTCCATCAGCAGCGGGACCTCGGCGCCGATCAGCAGACCGATGGCGAGGGCGAACGCGACGACCAGCCAGCGCGGCCCGTCGGCCCACGGCCCGCCCCAGTCGCCGGTCCAGGCGAAGACCGCGTACAGGGCCATGGCGCTGGTCCCGCCGACGAGGGCGAGGACGGCCTCGATGGTGGCGAAGCCCGCCGCGGCGTGCCGCCGCAGCCGCTTGGCGACGAGGGACCCGATACCCATCGCGAAGACCATCACGGACAGCACGACGGACGCCTGGGTGACCGAGTCGCCGGTCATGTAGGAGGCGGCGGCGACCAGCTCCAGCTCGTAGACGAGTCCGCAGGCCGCGCAGACGAAGACGCAGGCGAGGACGAGGAACCGGCCGGTGGCGGGCCGGACGGGCAGCCGCGCCGGGGTGCCGTACGCCTCAACCGCACCCGCGTCACCGGCCGCGCGGGCCGCCCCCTCACCGGTCTGGTGAACGGGGCCCTCACCGGCCTCTCGCGCCGCGCCCTCACCGGCCTCGTGAACGGGGCGGCTCTCACCGGCCTCGCGGTCCGCGACGCACGCCGCGTCGGACCTCGGCCGCCTCCTCGGCGGGGAGCCCGGCTGGGTGCGCGTGGACGGCTCGATCACGCTGCGACGTTACGTCGTTTCCGGGGCGCACCTGGTCACCCACATGGGTGCAAAAGCGCGCCGCGGCCCCTGGAGTACGCCGCGCGGTCCGCCCGGGAGGGGCGGAGAGGGCCGGACCGCGCGGATGTGCCGTCGCACCACGGGAGTTCAGACGCCGGTCGCGCTGAGCGGATCACGCTCCCGGCGCCGTCCGGGGGTGACCACCGGGCCCGCCGCCGCGGCCCTCACCGGCGCCGCGTCCCCCGCCGCCGGGTTCCGCCCGCCCACGCAGGTGCGGGTCGTGACGAGTTGCCCCTCCTGCGGGTAGGCGTGCCAGGTGCGCCAGGTGATCCGTCCCGCCTGGCGGCCCACCAGCAACGCCGTGAAGGCGTGCGGGCTGCCGGGGAACACACCGGCCAGGCCATATGGATGTTCGGAGATCAGGGCCAGCAGTTCCTGGGCGCGGCCCGCGAAGGCGCCCGGCGCCAGTAGTTCCACCCGGGACGCGAACTCGTAGTCCCAGCCGCCCATCCGCTTGGCGGCGCCGAGCGGCAGGGGCATGCTGCGGCCCGCGATGCAGGCGACCGTCTCCGAGCAGGTGCCCCGGTCGTCCTCCACCAGGACCTGGTGGGAGGCGCCGAGCAGTCTCAACTGGACGTCCGCCGTGTCCATGCGGACGTCGAGCGTGGCCAGCGCGGGGAGGGGCTCGCGCCCCAGGGCCCAGGCGAGGTCGGCCGCGCGCGTGTCGGTGTAGGAGGTGTTCAGAGTCGTGAGCATGGCAGGGCTCCGCTGGCACACGTGAAGAGGTGGATGCGGGAGGTCCGACGCACCCCCGGTCGCGCCGGGAATCCGGCCCGGGTCGGCCCGGACAGCGCGTCGGAAAAGTACCCGTACGCGACACTTGGAGCTGCGGTGGAGATTCAGAGGAAATCATGAACTCTGGCGGGTCACATCGGTTTTACCCGACTTCGAGTCGTTTTTCCTCCCCTGGAGGGTTACTCAGATCAGGTGTTCAGACACCGAGTAGACCGCCCGCCGCGGCCCGGGCCGGGACGCGGGAGCGCCCGCCGCGGGCCGGGCCGGGACACGGGAGCGCCCGCCGGGAACGGTGTCACGGCGGGCGCCCGCGCGTCGGAGCTCAACTGCCCCGTGTCAGCTGCCTCCGCCGCATCCGCCGCCCCCGCCGCAGGACGAACCTCCGCCGCAGGACGAGCCACTGGAACAGGACGAGCCCGAGGACGAGCCGCAGGAGCTCGACCCGCCACCGTCGTGACCGCCGACCGCGGCCCCCGACGCCCACCAGGTCGTGCCGCCGTCAGCGGTGTGCCCGCTGCTGCCCCCGGCGCGGCGCGGCCGCCTACCGGACCTCGATGCCGACCTGCTGACGGCGACCACGACCACCGTGACCACCACGATCACCAAAAGCAGCGCCAGGATGATGCCGAAGAGCATGGCGTCACCCTCCTTCCGTTTCCCCCGAAGCGGCCCCCCGTGGGCGCCTCGCTCGTTGCGTGACACGGGAATGCCCCCAACGAACCGTGGCCAAAGCAGAGTTGAGGAACTTCAGAGGGTTCTCCCCGAGACCGCCGTCCTGCCCCTTCTGCGCCCGCCGGCCGGGCGCGGAAATCCGGGTGCCGGGACCGGTCCCGCGTCCCTACCCTCGGCGCATGCGACCCGAATGCGCCCTGCTGAACGTCATCGACGTGGAAGCCACCTGCTGGGACGGCCCCGTGCCGCCCGGCTCGGTGAACGAGATCATCGAGATCGGCCTCACCGTCGTGGACGTGCCGGCCCGCCGCAAGGTCTCGCGTCACCGGGTGCTCGTCCGCCCCGCCCGGTCCGCGGTCAGCGCCTTCTGCACGGAACTGACCGGCCTGACACAGGCCGAGGTGGACGGGGGCGTCACCTTCGCCGAGGCGTGCCGCGTCCTCACCGAGGAGTACGGGGCCGGCGAGCGCCCCTGGGCGAGCTGGGGCGGGTACGACCGGCGGCAGTTCGTGAGGCAGTGCCGGGCCGAGGGGGTGGAGTACCCCTTCGGCTCTCCGGCCGGGCCCGCCCACACCAACGCCAAGGCCGTGTTCGCCGAGGCGTACGGGCTGCCCTCGATGTGCGGCATGGCGCAGGCCCTGCGGATCGCCGGGCTCCCGCTCGAAGGCCGCCACCACCGCGGCGAGGACGACGCGTGGAACATCGCCGCGCTCGTCCTCGGTCTGCTGGAGCGCGGCGCCTGGCCGGTCACGGCCCCGGCGGGCGGGCGGACGTCGGCGCGGGAGAGTTGAGGACCGGGAGGCTTCGGCGCAGGATGGCCCGCATGACCTCCAGCGCGCGTCCTCTCCTCAACCGCCGGCTCGCCGAGTTCGGGACGACGATCTTCGCCGAGATGTCCGCACTCGCCCTGCGCACCGGGGCGATCAACCTCGGCCAGGGCTTCCCCGACACCGACGGCCCCGAGGAGATCCGGGAAGCCGCCGTACGGGCCCTGCGCGACGGCCGCGGCAACCAGTACCCGCCCGGCCCCGGCGTCCCCGAGCTGCGCACCGCGATCACCGCCCACCAGAAGCGCCGCTACGGGCTGTCGTACGACCCGGACACGGAGGTGCTGGTCACGGCCGGGGCCACCGAGGCGATCGCCGCCTGCCTGCTGGCCCTGCTGGAGCCCGGCGACGAGGTGATCGCCCTTGAGCCGTACTACGACTCCTACGCGGCGTCCATCGCGATGGCGGGCGGCACCCGCGTGCCCGTCACGCTGCGCCCGGACGGCGACCGCTTCCGGCTGGATCTCGACGAGCTGCGCGCCGCCGTCACCGACCGCACCCGGCTGCTGCTGATCAACACCCCGCACAACCCGACGGGCACGGTCCTCACCCGCGCGGAACTCGGCGAGATCGCCGGGCTGGCCGTGGAGCGCGACCTGCTGGTGGTGACGGACGAGGTGTACGAGCACCTGGTCTTCGACGACGCCGAGCACGTGCCGCTCGCCTCGTTCCCCGGGATGCGGGAGCGCACGGTGACGATCAGTTCGAGCGGGAAGACGTTCTCGTTCACCGGGTGGAAGGTCGGCTGGATCACCGCCGCGCCCCCGCTGGTCACGGCCGTGCGGTCGGCCAAGCAGTTCCTGACGTACGTGTCGGCGGGCCCGTTCCAGTACGCGATCGCCGAGGCGCTGGCCCTGCCCGAGGAGTACTTCGCCGGTTTCCGCGCGGACATGACGGCCAAGCGGGAGGTGCTGGCGGCGGGTCTGGCGGAGGCCGGGTTCCGGGTCTTCAAGCCGTCGGGGACGTACTTCGTGACGACCGACATCCGCCCGCTGGGCGAGAGCGACGGCTTCGCCTTCTGCCGCGCCCTGCCGGAACGCGCCGGGGTGGTCGCCGTCCCGAACGCCGTGTTCTACGACCACCGGGACCAGGGCGCGCCGTTCGTGCGGTTCGCGTTCTGCAAGCGGACCGAGGTGCTCCAGGAGGCGGCCGAGCGGCTGGCCGCGCTGTAGCCCGGCGCCGGGCCGGGAACGGCGGAAGCCCGGCCCCGGCGCGCGGCCGTGACGGCCGGCGCCCTGGCCGGGCTCCGGGGGCCCGGGGGCCCGGGGCGTGGACGGCCGGCTACTCGCCGGCCTCGGTGCCCTCGCCGCCCTCGGGCTCGCCGGCCGCCTGCTCCAGGCCGAGCTGTTCCGCGAGCCACTTGTCGAACTCGATGGCGGCCCGCACCCAACTGACCGTCGACGAGATGTAGTGCTCCAGGCTCACGCCCATGCCGATCAGCATCTGGGCCTCGCCGATGAGGCGGACCGTGCCGTCGTCGTGGGTGTGGGTGTAGACCTTGGGCCACAGGGTGCGGCGGTTCCAGTCGTCGATCGACTCCAGCAGCCGGGGCTTCTCGTCGATCTTGTGGGGGCGGTCGTAGAACGTCCGCACCGAGAAGACCTGCTGGTCACCCTCGCCGCGGAACATGAAGTACGTACGGAACAGCTCCCACGGCGCCGCGAGGTCACCCTCTTCGTCGACGACGTACTTCAGCTCCATCTGCTCCAGGAGCTGCTTCACGAGGTCCTGATCCGGCACGACGGGGCCCGCCGGTCCTTGGGGCTGCGGCTCGGGCTGGCCCCCGAAGTTCGGAATCGAGGACGGGTCGATGCTCACCGTGATTTTCCCTTCGTACGGATCTCGTCATCCTCCCTCATGCGGGGAGGGGGGTGGCAAGCCCCGCCGGGCCCTGTCAGCCCTCGGCGGACACGATCCGGCCGGACGGCGCACCGCACGCGGCGGCCGCCCGGCCGGCCCGCGCCTCAGGCCCGCCGGCCCACGGCCAGGTCGTCACCCGCCCGGTCGACGCGGACCGTGTCGCCGTCCTTGATCTCACCGGACAGGATCTCCTTGGCGAGGCGGTCGCCGATGGCACTCTGGACGAGGCGGCGCAGCGGGCGCGCCCCGTACGCCGGGTCCATGCCCTCGTCGGCGAGCCAGGCCAGCGCCTCGTCGGTGACCTCCAGGGCGAGGCGGCGCTCGGCGAGCCGCCGGGCGAGCGCGTCGATCTGGAGGCGGGCGATCCGGCTCAGCTCGTCCTTGGCCAGCGCCGAGAACACCACCAGGTCGTCCAGGCGGTTGAGGAACTCCGGCTTGAAGGAGGCGCGGACGACCTCAAGGACCTGCTCCCGCTTCTCGGCCTCGCTGCTGATCGGGTCCACCAGGAACTGGCTGCCCAGGTTGGACGTGAGCACCAGGATCGTGTTGCGGAAGTCGACCGTGCGGCCCTGGCCGTCCGTCAGGCGTCCGTCGTCCAGGACCTGGAGCAGGATGTCGAAGACCTCGGGGTGCGCCTTCTCCACCTCGTCGAGCAGGACCACGCTGTAGGGGCGGCGGCGCACCGCCTCGGTGAGCTGGCCGCCCTCCTCGTAGCCGACGTAGCCGGGCGGGGCGCCGACCAGGCGGGCCACGCTGTGCTTCTCGCCGTACTCCGACATGTCGATGCGGACGATGGCCCGCTCGTCGTCGAAGAGGAAGTCGGCGAGCGCCTTGGCCAGCTCGGTCTTGCCGACGCCCGTGGGGCCGAGGAAGAGGAAGGAGCCGGTGGGCCGGTCGGGGTCGGCGACGCCGGCCCGGGAGCGGCGCACCGCGTCGGAGACCGCGCGGACGGCCTCGGTCTGGCCGATGAGGCGTTTGCCGATCTCGTCCTCCATGCGGAGCAGCTTCTGCGTCTCGCCCTCCAGCAGCCGCCCGGCGGGGATGCCGGTCCAGGAGGCGACGACGTCCGCGATGTCGTCGGAGCCGACCTCCTCCTTGACCATGGTGTCCTTCGCGGCCTCCTCCTCGGCCTCGGAGGCG
>DASTDN010000449.1:0-2797 GCA_035710365.1 Streptomyces sp.
CGGCTACAAGGTGCGCACCGCCAAGGAGACCGCCGACGCCAACCAGAAGGACGTCGAGGGCTTCATGAGCGTCATGAAGTACGCGATGCTCGGCTTCGCCGGGATCGCCTTCCTCGTCGGCATCTTCCTCATCATCAACACCTTCTCGATGCTGGTCGCCCAGCGCACCCGCGAGATCGGCCTGATGCGCGCCATCGGGTCCAGCCGCAAGCAGGTGAACCGGTCGGTCCTCGCGGAGGCGCTGCTCCTCGGCGTCGCCGGCTCCCTGCTGGGCGTCGGCGCGGGCGTCGGCCTCGCCGTCGGCCTGATGAAGCTCATGGGCCGGATGGGCATGGAACTGTCCACGGACGACCTCACCGTCGCCTGGACCACGCCCGTCGTCGGACTCGTCCTCGGCGTCGTCGTCACCGTCCTCGCCGCCTACCTGCCCGCCCGCCGCGCCGGACGGATCTCCCCGATGGCCGCGCTGCGCGACGCGGGCGCCCCCGCCGACGCACGCGCCGGCCGGGTGCGCGGTGTCATCGGCACGGTCCTGACCGCGGGCGGCGCCGGGGCGCTGTACCTGACCGCGCAGGCCGGCAAGGCCTCGGAGGGCTCGCTGTGGCTCGGCGCCGGGATCGTGCTGAGCCTGATCGGGTTCGTCGTGATCGGGCCGCTCCTCGCGGGCGGCGTGGTCCGGGTCCTCGGCGCCGTCCTGCTGCGCGCCTTCGGCCCCGTGGGCCGCATGGCCGAGCGCAACGCCCTGCGCAACCCGCGCCGCACCGGCGCCACCGGCGCCGCCCTGATGATCGGCCTCGCGCTGGTCGCCTGCCTGTCCGTGGTGGGCTCCTCCATGGTGGCCTCCGCGACCGAGCAGCTCGACAAGACCGTCGGCACGGACTTCATCGTCCAGTCCGACACCGGGCAACTGATCACCCCGGAGGCGGTCCGGGCCGCGAAGCGGGCGTCCGGCCTGGAATCCGTCACCGAGTACAAGTGGACCGAGGCCGACTTCACCACGCCCGACGGCAAGACCGTCAAGGACACGGCGATCACGGCGGCCGACCCGTCCTACGCCACCGACCTGCGCACCGAGACCGTCGCGGGCCGCCTCACCGACGCCTACCGGCCCGACTCGATGTCCGTCCACGAGAAGTTCGCCGAGGAGCACGGCATCCGGATCGGCTCGACCGTCGAGGTCGCCTTCAGGGACGGCTCCACCGGCCGGCTCACGGTCCGCGCGATCACCAGCAGCGACGTCGTCATCGACGCGGGCGCGATGTACACGTCCATCGACACCCTGGCCCGGTACGTGCCCGCGGACCGGATGCCCCTCGACCAGCTCCTCTTCGCCTCCGCCGAGGACGGCCGGGAGGACGCGGCGTACACCTCGCTGAAGTCGGCGCTGCACGACTATCCGCAGTACACGGTCCGCGACCAGACCGACTACAAGGAAGCCCTCAAGGACCAGATCGGCCAGCTCCTGAACATGATCTACGGCCTGCTGGCCCTGGCGATCATCGTCGCGGTCCTGGGTGTGGTGAACACCCTCGCCCTGTCGGTGGTGGAACGCACCCGCGAGATCGGCCTGATGCGGGCCATCGGGCTCTCCCGGCGCCAGCTCCGCCGCATGATCCGCATGGAGTCGGTGGTCATCGCCCTGTTCGGCGCGCTCCTGGGCCTGGGCCTCGGTCTCGGCTGGGGCGCCACCGCCCAGCAGCTCCTCGCCCTGGAGGGACTGCGGATCCTGGACGTCCCGTGGCCGACGATCCTCGGCGTCTTCGCGGGCTCGGCGTTCGTGGGCCTGTTCGCGGCCCTGGTCCCGGCGTTCCGCGCGGGCCGCATGAACGTCCTGAACGCGATCGCGACGGAGTAGCCCCGCGGGGGCGGGGGCCCAGACCCGCGATCACGGGGGACGCGGACGACGCGGCGCCGGAAGCCCGAGGGGGCTGCCGGCGCCGCGCGTACGAGGAGGGGCGGCGGACGGCCACGGGCCGGGGGCGGCGCCATGACCGGCCGGCCGGCACGGGCGCCGCGGCCCGCGGGGGCGGCGGCACACCCCCGCGTCATCCACAGCCCCCCACACCCCCCGCCCCACCGTCGTACGCTGGGACCACCCCCGGCCCGCGGCGCGCGTCGGGCTCGTCGTGTTGCCGACCCGGACGGAAAGCCCCTTTACATGAGCCTGCACGGTCTGCTCGACGCAGTCGTCAAGGACCCCGCCCTCGCGGAAGCGACGGCCGCGGCCTCCGACGGCACCCGCACCCACGTCGACCTGGTCGGCCCCCCGGCGGCCCGCCCCTTCGCCCTGGCCGCCCTGGCCCGCGACTCCGGCCGTCCCGTGCTCGCCGTGACCGCCACCGGCCGCGAGGCCGAGGACCTGGCCGCCGCCCTGCGCTCCCTCCTCCCCCCGGAGGGCGTTGTCGAGTACCCCTCGTGGGAGACGCTCCCGCACGAGCGCCTCAGCCCCCGCAGCGACACCGTGGGCCGTCGCCTCGCCGTCCTGCGCCGCCTCGCCCACCCGAGCCCCGACGACCCGGGCACAGGACCCGTCTCGGTCGTCGTCGCCCCCGTGCGTTCCGTGCTGCAGCCGCAGGTCAAGGGCCTCGGCGACCTCGTCCCCGTCGCCCTGCGCCACGGCCGCAGCGCCGACCTGGGCGAGGTGGTGCAGGCCCTCGCGGCAGCCGCGTACGCGCGCGTGGAGCTGGTCGAGAAGCGCGGCGAGTTCGCCGTGCGCGGCGGCATCCTCGACGTGTTCCCGCCCACCGAGGAACACCCCCTGCGCATCGAGTTCTGGGGCGACGACGTCGAGGAGATC
>DASTDN010000450.1:0-2064 GCA_035710365.1 Streptomyces sp.
CCTCGCGCAGCCGCATCAGCCGCAGCGCCAGATAGCGCGCGGCGACCCCCGTCAGCCGCCCCCCGTCGAGGAAGACCCGGCCCCGCGCCGGGCGCAGCAGCCGCACCGCCTCGTCCAGCTCCGCCGGACGCAGCGCCGTCAGCGTCTCCCGGGTGTTCTCCCCGAGCAGCGCCGCCGCCCGCTCCAGGCCGGTGCGCGACACCCACGAAACCCGCGCCGCCGGGCGCCCCGGCCGTACCGCGGCGCTCTGCGCCACCTCCGTGCGCAGCGCGTCCCGCAGCGCCCCGTACCCCGCGAAACCGCACCGGCGGGCGAACCGCACCACGGTGGGAGCGCTCACACCGGCCCGCAGGGCCAGCACCGACACCGGGTCCGCGGCACTCGACGGGTCGTCCAGCAGCAGCCGGGCGATGCGCCGTTCGCGGCGGCTGAAGCCGCTCATGCCGCCGCGCAGCCGCGCACGCACCCCCTGAATTTCGGCCAGCACCCCGGTCACCCCCCTCACGACGGCGACCGTACCTCACGTTTCGTGCCTTTCGGGAACATCAACTGGCCCTCCCAGAAGCGCAGTTGAGGCGGACGCGCCATCCGGGCCGGCCACCCCGCCCGATCGGGTACCTCGTCCGGGACCCCCGTCGGGCAGGGCACGCACCGCCCCGGACGGGCGGATCGGACGAGCCTGTGGCGGTCCCGCCCCCGGGTGCGACGGTGTCCCACCGGTACCACGCGCCGCCGGCGACCCGGCGCACACCGCTGTGAGGGGAGCTGCCATGACTCAGACCGTGCGAGGCCGGTCGGCAAGGAACGCGCCGCTGCCGGCCGACGTCCTGCGCTCCCTGTGCGAGCGGGACGCCGACCGGGAAGTACTGCGCATGGTGCTGCCGGGACACGAACCCGGCGCCCCCGACGCGACGCCCGGCGTGACCCGGGGCGAGCTGATGGCCCGGTCCCACGCCGTGGCCGCCGCCCTCGCCGACCGCGTCGATCCCGGCGACCGCGTCCTCGTCCTGCTCGACGGCGGACCGGACCTGTTCGCCGCGTGCCTGGCCGCCTGGCACCTCGGCGCCGCCGCCGTGCCCGTCCCGCCGCCCGTCGGCAGCGACCCCCAACGGGCGCTGCGCGTCGCGGAGATCGCCCTCGACGCGGAGGTCTCGGCCGTCGTCACCACCCGGCAGGTCATGGACCGCTGCCGGACCCTGTGGCAGCGCCGCGCCGTGGCCCCCCTGGCCTGGCGCTGCGTCGACGACCTGCCCGGCACACTCACGCCGCCGCCCGCGGCCGCCCCGCGCGCATCGGAACCGGCCCTGCTGCTGTACACCTCCGGCTCCACCTCCACCCCCAAGGGCGTCGTCGTCCCCCACGAACGGCTGCGCGCCACCCTGGAACTCCAGCGGGAGCGCACCGCCCTGCCCGACGGCGGGCACGTCGTGAACTGGCTGCCCGCCCACCACGCCCTCGGCTTCGGCAGCGCCCTCCTCGCCGCCTACACCGGCGGCTGCGCCACCCTCATCCAGCCCGGCGACTTCGTCGACGACCCGATGCGCTGGCTGCGCGCGATCTCCGCCGCCGACGAGCCCGTCTTCAGCGGCGGCGCCCCCTTCGGCTACGAACGCTGCGTCGCCGCCGCCACCGAGGACGCCTGCGCGGGCCTGGACCTGTCGCGCTGGCAGACCGCGCTGGTGGGCGCCGAACGCATCCGGCCGCGCACCCTCACCGACTTCGCCGACACCTTCGGCCCGTACGGCTTCCGGTCCGAGGCCTGGTTCCCCGCGTACGGGCTCACCGAGACGATGCTGATCGTGTCCGGGCACGCCGACAGCCGCCCGCCCGTGACCGTCGACGTCGACGCGGCGGCCCTGGAACGCGGCAGCGTCGAGGAGGCCCGCGGGGACACGCCCCGTACCCAGACCCTCGTCGGCTGCGGTTCCCCCGGCCCCGGCGCCGAACTCCTCATCGTCGACCCCGAGACCCGCCGCCCCAGCCCCGACGCCACGGTCGGCGAGCTGTGGATCACCGGCCCCGTCGTCATGGACGGCTACTGGCGCCGCACCGAGGAGACAGCCG
>DASTDN010000451.1:0-4613 GCA_035710365.1 Streptomyces sp.
CGGCGGGCGTCCCGCGGCGGCCCGCGGTGCCCCGCCCGGCGGCGGGGCGGACGGCGGGGCGGGTCCGGCGGTCCGGGGCCCCACCGCCCGCGGAACACCGCGCCCACGCGGGGCGCGGCCGCCTGCCGCTGTCCGCCGCCCCGGGCCGCCGCGGGCCCGGGGTCCGGCCGCCTAACCCGCGTACAGCCCCGCCACCACCTCCGCGAAGTCGCGCAGCACCGCGTCCCTGCGGAGTTTCATCGACGGGGTCAGGTGGCCGGATTCCTCGGTGAAGTCCGTGGGCAGGACGGCGAAGCGGCGGATGGACTCGGGGCGGGAGACCAGCCTGTTGGCCTCGTCGACCGCCCGCTGGAGGAGGGCCCGCACCTCCGGGTCGTCCACGAGGAGTTCGGACGGGACGGGGCGGTGGCCGTTCATCCGGCGCCAGTGGGCGATGCCGTCGAGGTCGAGGGTGATCAGGGCGGTGACGTAGGGGCGGCGGTCGCCGAGGACCATGCAGTGGGAGATCAGGGGGTGGGAGCGGAGCTGGTTCTCCAGGGGGGCGGGGGCGACGCTCTTGCCGCCGGAGGTGATGAGGAGTTCCTTCTTGCGGCCGGTGATGGTGAGGTAGCCGTCGTCGTCCAGCTCGCCGATGTCGCCCGTCGCGAGCCAGCCGTCGCGGGTGGCGGTGCGGACGCCGCCCGCCCGCGGGTCCCAGTAGCCGCGCAGCACCTGCTCGCCGGAGACCAGGATCTCCCCGTCGGCGGCGATCCGGACGCGGGTGCCGGGCAGGGGCCAGCCGACCGTGCCGAGGCGGGGTTTGAGCGGCGGTGTCATCGTCGCCGCCGCGGTCGTCTCGGTCAGGCCGTAGCCCTCGAAGACCTCGATGCCTGCGCCGGCGTAGAAGGCGGCCAGCCGGCGGCCGAGCGGGGAGCCGCCGCAGATCACGTGCCGGACGCGGCCGCCCAGGGAGGCGCGGATGCGCCGGTAGACCAGCGGGTCGTAGAGGGCGCGGGCGGTGCGCCGGCCGCGGCCGGGCCCGGCGCCGGTGCCCGCCCGGCGGGCCTCCAGGGCCTCGCCGTAGCGCCGGGCGGCCGACGCCGCGCGGTCGAAGGCGGGCAGCCGTCCGCCGGACTCCGCCCTGGCGCGGGCGGCGTCGAAGACCTTCTCCAGGATGTACGGGATGGTCAGCAGGCAGGTCGGCCGGAACGCGGCGAGGTCCGGCAGCAGTTCCTCGGCCTTCAGGCTCGGCGTGTGTCCGAGCCGGACCCGGGCGCGGACGCACGCGACGGCGACCATGCGGCCGAAGACGTGCGACATGGGCAGGAAGAGCAGGACCGACGCGTCCCGGCCGCCGGTCTTGAAGACGGGGTGGAGCAGTTCGATCGCGTTGTCGACCTCGGCGAAGAAGTTGCCGTGGGTGAGGGCGCAGCCCTTGGGGCGGCCTGTGGTGCCCGAGGTGTAGACCAGCGTCGCGAGGGTGCCGGGGCTCAGCATGCCGCGGCGGACGGCGACCTCGCCGTCCGGGAGTGCGGCACCCAGCTCGGCGAGCCGGTCGACGTGCCCCTTCTCCATGACCCACAGGTGGCGCAGGTCCGGCAGGCGCCCCAGCTCGGGGGTGACGGACGCGGCCTGCGCGGTCGTCTCCGTGACGAGGGCGACGGCGCCGGAGTCCTGGAGGATCCAGCGGGTCTGGTGGAGGGAGGACGTGGGGTAGACGGGCACGGTCACCAGGCCCGCCGCCCACGCGGCGAAGTCCAGCAGGGTCCACTCGTACGTCGTGCGCGCCATGATCGCGACGCGGTCGCCGGGCATCAGGCCCTCGGCGACGAGCCCCTTCGCCACGGCCAGCACCTCACGAGAGAAACGTTTCGCCGTGATGTCGTCCCACTGGCCGCCGCGGCCCTTGCGGCTGAGGACCACGGCGTCGGGCACCGCGGCGGCGTTGTCGAACGGCAGCTCGGCGAGCGAGCCGTGCCGCACGGGCGGCGCGAACGGCGGTACGTACGCCTCCCGCACCACCCCGTCCAGGCGCCGGGTCCTGGGCTCCACGAGGACGGGGCCGGGGGCGTCGGAGTAGGCGGCGGAGGCCGCGAACGAGGGAAGCGGGGTGGTCACGGGCAGCTCCTGGGACGTGCGGCGGACCGCGGGTGCGGCGCGCGGACGGGACGCGGTACGCGCCGCGGGGCGCGGGACGCCGGCGAGTGGGCCGCGTGACGCGCCCGCCGCGGACGTCCGGGGTGCGCTCCGCGCGCACCGGGGGTGTTCACCGGTCGGCCCCGGCCGGGGGTTACCGGCGAGTCGGATCCGGGGATCGTACGGCTCACGCGTGGGGGTGCTGTGCGGGTCCGGGGCGGACGCGGCGCCGGGAATGTGCAGTCCCGCGCAGAGGCGGACGGTCCGTCACCTTCGCGCCCCGCCCCGGGAGGAGGCCGGTCAGTACCGCTCCAGCACGGCCGTCACGCCCTGGCCGCCCGCCGCGCACACCGAGATCAGACCGCGGCCGGGTCCGCCGCGCTCGGCGAGCAGCTTCGCCAGCGTCGCCACGATGCGGGCGCCGGTGGCGGCGAAGGGGTGCCCGGTGGCCAGGGAGGACCCCGCGACGTTGAGGCGGGCGCGGTCCACCGGGTCCAGGCCCCGCCGCTGCCAGGCGGCCAGCGTCGCCAGCACCTGTGACGCGAACGCCTCGTGGATCTCGTACAGCGCGAAGTCGCCGAGGCCGAGGCCGGCCCGCTCCAGCATGCGCGGCACGGCGTGCGCGGGCGCCATGAGCAGCCCGTCGCCGCCCGCGCCCCCGCCGGGGTCCGCGACGTCGCCGTGCACGAAGTCGACCGCCGCCGTCTCGTGGGCCGTCAGATACGCCAGCGGCTCCAGGCCGCGCGCCCCGGCCCACTCCTCGCTCGCCAGCAGCACGACGGCCGCGCCGTCCGTGAGGGGGGTGGAGTTGCCCGCCGTCATGGTCGGCCCGGGTCCGTCCACGCCGAACACCGGCTTCAGGGCGGCGAGTTTCTCCACGGTCGAGCCGGGCCGCAGGTTCTGGTCGCGCTCCAGGCCCCGGAAGGGCACCACGAGGTCGTCGAAGAAGCCGCGTTCGTACGCCGCGGCCAGCCGCTGGTGGCTGGCGGCCGCCAGTTCGTCCTGCTCGGTACGGCCGATGCCGAAGGCGCGGGCGGTCACCGCGGCGTGCTCCCCCATGGACAGGCCGGTACGCGGCTCGGCGTTGCGCGGGACGTCCGGGACGAGGTGGCCGGGGCGGATCTTCGTCAGGGCCTTCAGCCGGGCACCCGCCGACCTGGCGCGGCGGGCCTCCAGCAGGATGCGGCGCAGCCGGTCGTTGACGCCGAGGGGGGCGTCGCTCGCGGTGTCCGCGCCGCCCGCGACGGCCGCCTCGGCCTGCCCGAGGGCGATCTTGTTGGCGGCGGCGATCACCGCCTGGAGCCCGGTGCCGCAGGCCTGCTGGATGTCGTAGGCGGGGGTGCGCGGGTCCAGCGCCGAGCCGAGGACGCTCTCGCGGGCGAGGTTGAAGTCGCGGCTGTGCTTGAGGACGGCTCCGGCGACGAACTCGTCGACCGCGCCGGGCGCGTGGAGCCCGTACCGTTCCACGAGGCCGTCGAGGGCGGCGGTGAGCATCTCCTGGTTGGACGCGGTGGCGTAGGGCCCGTCGGAGCGGGCGAACGGCACCCGGGAACCGCCGACGACCGCGACGCGCCGTACGGTCCCCGCCGCGGGTGGTTTCAGGGCACTCATCCCGAACTCCTCATGCGCTCTCGTCCCGGTCCGGCCGCTCCGCCCCGGCCGCTCCGGGCCCGGCGTGCCGGCGGCACGCGGTGTGCCGTAGCCTTACCTCCGGTAACCTTACTTCAGAGTAATGAGACTCGGGAACCCAGGCCCTCCGACCGCGCCCGACCGCACACACCGGGAGTCGCACATGGCCGACCGCTATCTGAGCTTCACCGGCACCGCACCCGGCCGCTTCCTGACCCGCCGCCTCGGCCTGCCCCAGCCGACCGCGCTGCGCCGCTGGTCGGCCGAGCGGCCCGCGCTGGACGGCGGCCTGCTGCACCTCACCGCGGGCACGTCCCGCCTGGACCTCGCCCCCGTCCTCGCCCGCACCGGCCCGAACACCCACGAGCCGTCCGGGAAACCGGCCGCGGTCGTCGTCGACGCCACCGGCATCCGGGACGTCGAGACACTCGCCGAGGTGCACGCCGCGCTGCACCCGGTGGTCCGCTCGATCGCCGACAGCGGGCGCGTCGTCGTCCTGGGCGCCCCCCTGGACCCCGCCGACCACCACCAGGCCGCCGCCCAGCAGGCCCTGGAGGGCTTCACCCGCTCGCTCGGCAAGGAGATCGGCCGGGGCAGGACCGTCAACCTCGTCCGCCTCACCGACGCCCACGCCGCCGAATCCACCCTCCGCTTCCTGCTCTCCCCCCGGTCCGCCTACGTCAGCGGCCAGGTCGTGGAGGTCGGCGCGGGCACCACGACACCCACCAGCGACTGGGACCACCCGCTCACCGGCCGCACCGCCCTCGTCACCGGCGCCGCCCGCGGCATCGGGGCGGCGGCCGCCGAGACACTCGCCCGGGACGGCGCCCACGTCGTCGTCCTCGACGTACCGCGGGCCGAGACGGACG
>DASTDN010000452.1:0-4005 GCA_035710365.1 Streptomyces sp.
CGAAGTTCAGGTCGCGCACCATGCGCCGGATCAGGGCGAGCTGCTGGGCGTCCTTCTGCCCGTACAGCGCGACGTCGGGCCGGGTGAGGTGCAGCAGCTTGGCGACGACGGTCAGCATGCCGTCGAAGTGCCCGGGGCGGGAGGAGCCCTCCAGCCGAGCGCCCATGGGGCCGGCGCCGATCCGGACCTGGGGTTCGCCGCCGGGGTAGACCTCGTCGGCGGAGGGGGCGAACACGACGTCCGCGCCGGCCTCCGCGGCGATCTTCAGGTCGGCGTCCAGGGTGCGCGGGTAGCGGTCGAGGTCCTCGCCCGCGCCGAACTGCAGCGGGTTGACGAAGACGGTCACCACGACCTCGCCCCCGGCCCCGGCGACGCCCCGCGCGGCACGGATCAGCGTGGCGTGCCCCTCGTGCAGGGCGCCCATGGTCATCACGACGGCGCGACGCCCCGCACGCGCGCGTGCGTGCAGTTCCTCAGCGGTGCGCAGCAGGGTCGTGGTCATCGGCCGTCCCCTTCGGTGCCGTCGGTGTTTTCGGTGTCTTCGGTGTCTTCGGCGCTGTCCGTGCTGTCGGTTCGGTCCGTGCTTCCGGTTCGGCCGGTGCCTTCGGCGCGACCCGTGCCGCGGGTGCCTCGGGAGCGGTCCGCGCTCTGGGCGCCTTCGGAGCGGTCGGAGCGCGCGGAGCGGTCGGCGTCGTCGGAGCGGTCGGTGCGGTCCGTTCCGGACGGGCCGTGGGCTCCGTGCGAGTCGTGCGTGTCATGCGTGTCGTGCGAGTCATGCGGCTTGTACGTGGCCCGGTCAGTGCCGTGGGCGAGTACCCCGAGGAGGTCCTCGGCGAGTTCCGGTTTGAGCAGGCCGGAGGCGAGTGCCCGGTCGGCGGTGGCGCGGGCCATCGCGAGGTAGCCGTCGACGGCGCCCGGCGCGTGCTCGCGCAGCTCACGCACGTGTGCCGCGACCGTCCCGGCGTCGCCGCGCGAGACGGGGCCGGTGAGCGCCGCGTCGCCGGAGCGCAGGGCGTTGTCCAGGGCAGCGCCCAGCAGCGGCCCCAGCATCCGGTCGGGTGCCTCCACACCGGCCGTGCGCAGCAGTTCCAGCGACTGGGCGACGAGGGTCACGAGGTGGTTGGCGCCCAGGGAGAGCGCCGCGTGGTACAGCGGGCGGTTCTGCTCGGCGATCCACTCGGGCTCGCCGCCCATCTCGATGACCAGGGCCTCGGCGGCCAGCCGCAGCTCGTCGGGGGCGGTGATGCCGAAGGAGCAGCCCGCCAGCCGCTGAACGTCCACGGGCGTGCCGGTGAACGTCATCGCCGGGTGCAGGGCCATCGGCAGCCCGCCCGCGCGCAGGGCGGGGTCGAGGACCCTCGCGCCGTACCGTCCGGAGGTGTGCGCCAGCAGTTGTCCGGGCCGTACGGCACCGGTCCCGGCGAGGCCCTCGACGAGCGGGGGCAGGGCGTCGTCCGGGACGGTGAGCAGGACGAGGTCGGCGCGCGCCATGACCTCGGCGGGCGGGACGACCGGCACCTCGGGCAGCAGGCGCGCGGCGCGCCGCCGGGACGCGTCGGAGACCGCGGACACGGCGACCGGGCGGTGTCCGGCGAGTTGCAGGGACGCGGCGAGCGCCGGGCCCACCCGACCGGCACCGACGACGCCCACGGTGAGCCGCGCGGGGCGGTCCTTGGGGTCTGGCTGCTGGCTTGTAGTCACGCGAAAGGGCCTTCCGTTCCAGTCCGCTCCGGGTACCGGACGATTTCTCGTCATGCTAACGCGATCGGTTCGAGGGGCGTCCGGTTGTCCACAGGCTGTGGGTTCATGTGCGGGAATGAGCCGTGGGGCGCGGGGAAACGCGGGTGCCGGCGCGGGCCCGCGCCGGGGGATGATCCGACCCATGAGCGACACGGCGAACGGCACGACGAACGACACGGTGAACGGGACGGCGAACAGCACGACGAACGACACCGCGGACCGGACGGCGAACAGCACGACGGACGGCACGGCGGACGGGGCGGCCGACAACACCGCCGACAACACGGCGGATCACGAAGCGGACCGCGGCGCGGATCACGAGGCGGCACGGAACACTTCCCTCCGGAACACCCCGGACCAGGAGCCGGAGCCGCACGGCCACCGGACACCGCACCCCGGCCCGCCCGGCTCCGGCGCGTGCGTCTACGACGACCACGACGACCACGCGCGACGCGTCCGGGAGCGCCGCAGGGCCGCACACCGAGCCGCCGGACGCGTCCTCGCGCGCCCCGGTTTCCTCGGCACCCTCCGCGACCGCCTCGCGCTGCTGGAGTCGGCGTCCGGCGTGTACGACCTGGACGAACCGTCCGACCTGTACGGCAACGGCGTCGTGGAGGCCCTGGAGGAGCGCACCGCCGCGCTGCTCGGCACGGAGGCCGCCGCGTTCTTCCCGACGGGCACGATGGCCCAGCAGGTCGCCCTGCGCTGCTGGGCCGGCCGCACCCAGAACCCGACCGTCGCCCTGCATGCCCTCAGCCACCCGGAGGTCCACGAGCGCAACGCGTTCAGCCTGGTCAGCGGCCTGAGACCGGTCCGGGTGGCCGACGGGGCCCGGTTGCCGACGGCGGAGGAGGTACGCGACTTCGAGGAGCCCTTCGGCGCGCTGATGCTGGAACTTCCCCTGCGGGACGCCGGTTTCGTGCTGCCGTCCTGGGAGGAACTCACCGAGGTCGTGGCGGCGGCGCGCGAACGCGAGGCGGTGGTGCACTTCGACGGCGCGCGGCTGTGGGAGACGACCGTCCACTTCGGCCGCCCGCTGCACGAGATCGCGTCCCTCGCCGACAGCGTCTACGTGTCGTTCTACAAGTCCCTCGACGGCTTCGGCGGTGCCGCGCTCGCGGGCCCGCAGACGCTCGTGACGGAGGCGAAGGCGTGGCGCCACCGCTACGGCGGCATGCTGTTCCAGCAGTTCCCGACCGTGCTGTCGGCCCTCTCGGGCCTGGAGCGGGAGTTGCCGCGGCTGCCGGAATACGTGCGCCACGCGCGCGTGGTGGCCGCGGCCCTGCGCGAGGGACTGGCGACGGCCGGACTGCCGTGGGCCCGTGTGCACCCGGAGGTGCCGCACACCCACGACTTCCAGGTGTGGCTGCCGTACGACGCCGACACCCTCTCGGAGGCGTCGGTCCGCACGGCCGAGGAGACCGGCACGATGCTGTTCGCGCACGCCTGGAACCCGATGGGGCCGGGCCTGGCCCGTACGGAGGTGCACGTCCGGTCGGCCGCCCTGGACTGGACGCCCGACGACGTGGCCGCGGCGGCCGGGGAGTTCGCGGCGCGGCTGACCCGGTAGGCCGCCCGGCCGCCGGCGAGGCGGCGGCCCCGGCGGACCGTCAGTCGATCCGCACGTGCCGCAATCCCACCCACGCCTGCCGCAGCCTGTTGCGCAGCGCGCTCTCCTTGTTGGGCCGCAGGTGCAGCCCGGCCAGGACGGCTATGCGGTCCGCGGTCTTCGGCACGGTCGAGTGGTCCGTCCACAGGTGCTCGGCGAACTCCGGTTCGCCGAGCCGCTCCAGGCAGTGGTCGAGCTGCCGCACGGCCCAGGTGTCGCCGCCCGGCCCGTCGTTCGCGGTCTTCCGGCCGGTGACGTACCGCAGGGCGCGCCCGGCGCCGCGCTCACGCAGTCGCCGCAGTACGGTCTCGCGTTCCGCCAGCAGCGTGAAGTGCCGTACGTCGTGGTGGAGTTCGCGCAGGGCGCCGACGGTCTCGGCGAAGTAGCCGGAGTCGGTGACCGTCATCGGGACGATCACGACGCCGTCGTGCCGGGTCGCCGCGAGGTCGAGGACCTCCACGATCCCCTGCCGCCAGGACGCCAGGTCCTGGAAGTCGCCGCGCAGTTCCGGGGGGAGCATGCGCCGCAGACCGAACCCGGCGTGCTCGGGATCGCAGATGACGCTGCCGGGCAGGCGGCGCTGGATCTCGTGCGCGGTCTGTGTCTTGCCGCCGCCGAAGGGGCCGTTGATCCACAGAAGCATGCGCAGACCCTAC
>DASTDN010000453.1:0-8374 GCA_035710365.1 Streptomyces sp.
GGCGGCAGCACTCCCCGCGGCCTCGCCGACGCCCTCCTGGAACGGCTCCCCGACGGCGGTGCCCACCCGGCACCCGCCCCCGCGGCAACCGCCCGGCAGGTCACCCCCGCCCCCGGCGACCGCTACCAGCCCTTCCCGCTGACCGACCTCCAGCAGGCCTATCTCGCCGGGCGCAACCCGGAGTTCCCGCTCGGCGGCGTCGCCACCCACTTCTACGCCGAATACGACTCCGACGGACTCGACGCCGCCCGCCTGGCCGGTGCCCTGGACCGGCTGGTGGCCCGCCACGACATGCTGCGCGCCGTGTTCGCCGCCGACGGCACCCAGCGGGTCCTGCCGCCCGAGATGGCCGCGGGCGGCCGCCTCACCACCTACGACCTGCGGGACGAACCCGCCGAGCAGACCCGCCGGCACCTGGACGCCGTACGGGAGGAGATGTCCCACGACGTCCTGCCCACCGACAGGGCACCGCTGATCGACGTCAGGGTCAGCGCCCTGGACGGCGGCCGCCACCGCGTGCACGTGGGCCTGGACCTGCTCGTCTTCGACGTGTGGAGCCTCCGGCTGTTCTTCGGCGAATGGCAGGCCCTGTACGAGGGCCGCGACGCGGACCTGCCGCCCCTCGGCCTGACCTTCCGCGACTACGTCCTCGCCACCCGCGAGGACGACGGACCCGCCCTGGAAGCCGCCCGCGCCTACTGGCACGAGCGCCTCGACTCCCTGCCCCCGGGCCCCGAACTGCCGCTGACCGCCGCCCTCGAACCCCGCGCCGGGCACCGCTTCTCCCGCCTGGAGCACCGGCTCGGCCGCGACGCCTGGGAGGCGCTGCGCCGCCGCGCCGCCGACCAGGGCGTGACCCCGGCCGCCGTCCTGCTCGCCGGGTACGCGACCGTCCTGGGCCGCTGGTCCCGCAACCGGCACTTCACCCTCAACCTGCCGACCTTCAACCGGCACCGCGTCCGGCCCGAGGTCGACGCCATCGTGGGCGACTTCACCTCCGTGACCCTCCTGGAGATCGACCTCCGGGACGGCGACGAGGGCATCGGCCCGCTCGCCGGACGCATCCAGCGGCGCCTGTGGTCCGACCTCGAACACCGCGCGTACAGCGGCGTGAGCGTGCTGCGCGACCTGGCCCGGCGGCGGCCCACCGCGGGCGGCCTGTTCTCCCCGGTGGTGTTCGCGGGCGCCCGCGGCCACGCCCCGGACGGCGACCCCGACCTGCCCGTGCGCTGGCTGGGCGAGCGCGCCTTCGGCATCACCCAGACACCCCAGGTCCTCCTCGACCACCAGATGTGGGAGGACTGCGACGGCCTGTCGTTCAACTGGGACCACGTCGCGGACCTGTTCCCCGACGGCCTGATGGACGACATGTTCGGCGCGTACTGCCGCCTGCTGGAGGGACTCGCCCGCGACGACGCCCTGTGGGAGCCCGGGCCCGGCGACCTGCGCCCGGTGGACCAGCGCGTGCTGGTGTCCCGGATCAACGACACGGGTGGCCGGGTTCCGGAGGGTCTGCTGCATGCGGGTCTGCTGGAGCGTGCGGCCGAGTCGCCGGAGAAGGTGGCGGTGGTGGCGGCCGAGGGTTCGCTGACGTTCGGGGAGTTGCGGTCGCGTGCTGCTGGGGTGGCGCGGGGTCTGCTCGGGCGGGGGGTGGTTCCCGGTGAGCTGGTGGGGGTGTCGATCGGGAAGGGTCGTGAGCAGATCGTCGCGGCGCTGGGTGTGCTGATGGCGGGTGGTGCGTATCTGCCCGTCGATCCGGAGCTGCCCGCCGAGCGGCGCCACTCCCTCATGGAACGCTCCGGTGCCCGCCTCGTCCTCACCTCCGGCCACGAGAGCCCCCTGCAGTGGCCGGCGGGCACGGCCGAGGAGCGGGTGGACCTCGGCGGACCACTGCCCGAGGGACCCGTCCCGGACGTCCCGGGCGACGGGGACCGGCTCGCGTACGTGATCTACACGTCGGGTTCGACGGGTGTGCCGAAGGGTGTGGCGGTGTCGCACCGGGCGGCGCTGAACACGTGCGTGGACATCAACGAGCGCTTCGGCGTCACCTCTTCCGATGTCGTCCTCGGTCTGTCGTCGCTGAGTTTCGACCTGTCGGTGTACGACGTGTTCGGTGTGCTGGGCGCGGGCGGCACCCTGGTCCTGCCCCGCCCCGGCACGAACCGCGACCCCGGTCACTGGCTCGACCTGGTCACCGCGCACGGCGTCACCGTCTGGAACTCGGTCCCCGCCCTGCTCGGCATGTTCGTCGAGCACGCCGCCGGCCGGGGCGCCGCGGCACTCCCGCTGGAACTCGCCCTGCTGTCCGGCGACTGGATCCCCGTCGACCTCCCGGACCGGGCGCGCGCCGTGGCCCCGGACGCCCAGGTCGTCAGCCTCGGCGGTGCCACCGAGGCCGGCATCTGGTCCATCGCCTACCCGGTGGACGAGGTGCAGAAGGACTGGGAGTCGGTTCCGTACGGGCGGCCGTTGCGCAATCAGCGGTTCCATGTGCTGGACGGGCGGTGGCGGGAGTGTCCGGTGTGGGTGCCGGGTGAGCTGTTCATCGCGGGTACGGGTCTGGCCCAGGGGTACTGGCGGGATCCGGAGCGTACGGCCGCGTCGTTCGTGACGCATCCGGTGTCGGGTGAGCGGCTGTACCGGACGGGGGACGTGGGGCGGTGGCTGCCCTCGGGTGACATCGAGTTCCTGGGCCGGGAGGACTTCCAGGTCAAGGTGGGCGGGTTCCGGATCGAGCTGGGTGAGATCGAGGCCGCGCTGGCCGGGTGCGGGGGGGTGCGGGCGGCCGTGGCCGCGGCTCCCGGCTCTCGGCACCACCGTCGGCTCGTCGGATATGTGGTGCCCGAGGAGCCGGGGGGTGACCGGGAGGAGCTGCTGGCGCGGGTGCGGGCGCACGCCGAGGAGCGGCTGCCCGGGTACATGGTGCCGCCGGTGCTGATGGTCGTCGACGCGGTACCGCTGTCCTCCAACGGCAAGGTCGACCGCGCCGCCCTCCCCGACCCCGCGACCCTCCGGCCGGACGACGCCACACCCGCCGCCACCGACCTGGAGGAGAAGATCCTCCGCGTCGTGGCGGACCACACGTCCACCGGACGCGCCGGGGTCCTCGACAACTTCTTCGACCTCGGCCTCGACTCCCTCGTCCTCACCCGGATCCACCGCCGGCTGCGCGACGAACTCGGCCTCACCTTCCCGATCACCGCGCTGTTCGGCGAGCCCAACGTCCGTCGCCTCGCGGTCCATCTGACCGGAACCCCGGCGGCCTCCGGCACGACGCGCGCGGCCCGCGACCGGGCCTCGCTGCGCCGCGCGGCCCTCGCCCGCCGCGCCAAGTGACCGCGGCGCACCGTCCCCCGACGCGAGAAAGGACCCACCGCCATGGCTGAAGACCAGGCAACCCCTGACATAGCTGTGATCGGCATGGCGGGGCGGCTGCCCGGCGCCCACGACCTGACCGAGTTCTGGCACAACCTCCGCGACGGGGTCGAGTCGGTCACCGTGTTCCCGGACGACGAACTCGCCGACCGCGTCGGCCCCGACGTCCTGAAGGACCCGGCCTACGTCCGGGCGGGCGCCGTCCTCGACGACATCGACCGCTTCGACGCGCGCTTCTTCGGATACAGCGCCCGCGAGGCCGCCCTGCTCGACCCGCAGCACCGGCTCCTCCTCGAATGCGCCTGGCACGCGCTGGAGGACGCCGGCCACCCCGAGGGCGGCCAGGGCGTCGGCGTGTACGCCGGATGCAGCCTGTCCGGCTACCTCCTCAACAACCTGCTGCCCGGCCGGCGCGTCGACGCCTCCGCCGCCGGATTCGAACTGCTCATCGCCAACGACAAGGACTACCTGGCCAGCCGCATCGGCTACAAGCTCGGCCTGGAGGGGCCCGCCGTCTCCGTCCAGACCGCCTGCTCCTCCTCCCTGGTGGCCGTGCACCTCGCGATCCAGGCCCTGCTGTCCTACGAATGCGACCTGGCCCTCGCCGGCGGTGCCACCGTCCGCGTCCCGCACCGCGTCGGCTACCTCTACGAAGAGGGCATGATCCTCTCCCCGGACGGCCACTGCCGCCCCTTCGACGCCGACGCCAACGGCACCATCGGCGGCAGCGGCGCGGGCATGGTCGTCCTCAAGCGGCTCGCCGACGCCCTCGCCGACGGCGACCGCGTCGACGCCGTCATCAAGGGCTCCGCCCTCACAAACGACGGCTCCGACAAAGTCGGCTACACCGCGCCCGGCGTGCACGGCCAGGCCGCCGCCGTCGCCGCCGCGCTGGCCGTCGCGGACGTCGACGCCGACACCGTCACCGCCATCGAGGCCCACGGCACCGGCACCCCGCTCGGCGACCCCGTCGAGATCGCCGCCCTCACCGAGGCCTTCCGCGCGGGCACCGACCGCTCCGGTTACTGCGCCCTCGGCTCCGTCAAGGCCAACATCGGGCACCTGGACAGCGCCGCCGGCGTGTCCGGGCTCATCAAGGCCGTGCTCCAGCTCAAACACCGCACACTCGCCCCCGTCGTCAACTTCCGCGAGCCGAACCCCCAGATCGACTTCGCCGGCTCGCCGTTCTTCGTCAACGACCGGCTGCGGGACTGGAAGACCGACGGCGGCGTCCCGCTGCGGATCGGCGTCAGCTCCTTCGGCTTCGGCGGCACCAACGCCCACGTCGTCCTGGAGGAGGCGCCCGGGCCCGCCCGCCCGGCACCGGCCCGTCGGCCCGTCCACCTGCTGACGCTGTCGGCCCGCACTCCCGAGGCCCTCGACGCGGCCGGCGAAGCCCTCGGCGAAGCCCTGCGCGCCCCCGGGGCCGCCGGTCTCGCCGACGTCGCCCACACCCTGCACCGCGGCCGGAAGGCCTTCGAGCACCGGCGCGTCGTTGTCGGCCGCGACCACACCGGCGCCGCCGAACGCCTCACCGGCCAGGACGCCACCGGCACGGCCGCCGGACGGGCCCGCGGCGGCGCGCGGATCGCCCTGCTGCTGCCGGGCCAGGGCAGCCAGTACCCCGGCATGGGCCGCGAACTGTACGACGGCGAGCCCGGCTTCACCGAACGCGTCGACGCCTGCGCCGACCTGCTGCGCCCGCACCTCGGCCGTGACCTGCGCGATCTGCTGTACCCGCGCGACACGTCCCCGGAGGGGCTGCGCAGGGCCGCCGAGGACCTGCAGCGCACCGAGTTCGCCCAGCCCGCCCTGTTCACCGTCGAGTACGCCGTGGCGGGCCTGCTCGCCGACTGGGGCCTGCGCCCCCGGGCCATGCTGGGACACAGCGTCGGCGAGATCACCGCGGCCTGCCTGTCCGGCGCCCTGACGCTGCCCGACGCGGCCCGCCTCGTCGCCCGCCGCGGCGCCCTCATGCAGGAGCTGGAGCCGGGCAGCATGCTCTCCGTCAACCTCGACGAGGAGACGCTGCGCGCCAGGCTGCCCGAACCGCTGGCCGTCGCCGCCGTGAACGCGCCCCTGCTGTGCGTGGTGGCGGGCCCCGACGACGCCGTCGAGGCCTTCGCCCGCGAACTGGAGCGCGAGGAGATCGGGCACCGCCGCCTGCACACCTCGCACGCCTTCCACTCGCCGATGGTCGACCCGGTGCTGCCCGCCCTGACGCAGGAGTGCGCGCGGCTCACCCCGCGCGAGCCCGAGGTGCCCTACCTGTCCAACCGGACCGGCGACTGGATCACGGCCGCCGAACTCGCCGACCCCGCCCACTGGGCGGGCCACGCCCGCGACACCGTCCGCTTCGGCGACGGCGTGCGCCGCCTGCTGGAACGCGAGGACCTGCTGCTCGTCGAGGTCGGCCCCGGCCGCACCCTGTCCACCCTGGCGCGCGGCGCGGACGGCGCCCTGCACCGCACCATCGTGCCGGTGCTGCCCGAGCCCGGCAGCGACGCGTGCGCGCAGGAGTTCCTCCTCACCGCCGTCGGCCGGCTGTGGACGGCGGGCGCCGACGTGGACTGGGAGGCCCTCGACGGCCCCGGCCGCCGCCGCGTCGCCCTGCCCGGCTACGCCTTCCAGCGCCGCCGCTACTGGATCGAGGCGCCCGCCTCCGCCGGCGCCGTCGCCGCGTCCCTCGATTCCCTCGTGGAGGACGACGCCGACACCGAGCCCGTCGTGCACGATTCCCGGCCCGCCCTGTCCACCGCCTACCAGGAGCCGCGCGGCCCGCGCGAGGCGGCCGTCGCCGCCATCTGGGAGGACCTCCTCGGCGTCGCCCCGGTCGGTGTGCACGACAGCTTCATCGAACTCGGCGGGCACTCCCTGCTGGCCACGCAGGTCGTCGCCCGCATCCGCAAGGACCTCGGCGTCACCGTCCCCATGCGCGACCTGGTGCGCGCCTCCACCGTCGCCGCCGTCGCCGAACTCGTCGCACAGCACGGCGGCACCGGCGACGAGGAGCCCGTGGAGGCGCTGCCCGTCGCCGTCGCCGACCCGGACGCGCTGTACGAGCCGTTCCCGCTGACCGAGATCCAGCAGGCCCAGTGGATCGGCCGCCTCGGCAACTTCACCCTCGGCAACGTCGCCGCCCACATCTACTGGGAGGTCGAGAACACCGGCATCGACCTGGACGCCCTGGAGAGCGCCTGGGTCCGGCTGATGGCCCGCCACCCCATGCTCAACGCCGTCCTCACCGACGACGGCCGCCAGCGCATCCTGCCCGACCCCGGCCCGTACGCCTTCGACCGGGTCGACCTGCGCGAGGTGCCGGACAAGGAGCGCGCCCGCCGCCTCGACGAGCTGCGCACCCGCATCTCCCACGAGATGCGCCCCACCGACACCTGGCCGCTGTTCGGCATCACCGCCGTCCACCTGCCCGGCGACCTGACGCGCCTGTACCTCAGCTTCGACCTGCTCATCGCCGACATCGGCAGCATCCGCATCCTGCTCCAGGAATGGCGCACCCTCTACGCCGACCCCACCGCGGAGCTCCCCGGGATCGGCCTGTCGTACCGGGACTACGTCCTCGCCGCCGCCCGGGTGCGCGGCACGACCCTGTACGAGAAGTCCCTCGCCCACTGGCGTCGCCGGGTGGCCGAACTGCCGCCCGCGCCGGAACTGCCCCTGGCCGTGGCCCCCTCGGAAGTGACCGAGCCCCGCTTCACCCCGCGCAGCCACGTCCTGGAGCGGACGGCGTGGCAGCGCGTGAAGGAGCAGGCCGCCGCGCACGGCGTGACGCCCTCCGCGGTGCTCCTCGCCGCGTACGCGACCGTGCTGGGCCGCTGGTCCCGCAGCCCGCAGTTCACGCTCAACGTGACGGTCATCAACCGCATCCCCGTCCACCCCGACGCCGACCGGCTGGTGGGCGAGTTCGCCTCCTTCGACCTGCTGCCCGTCGACCTCGAACGCGACTCGGGCATCGCCGACATCGCCCGCGCGCTGCAGGAACACGCCTGGGAGGACCTCGAACACCGCTACGTCAACGGCGTCGACGTGCTGCGGGAACTCGCCCGCCAGCGCGGCGGCACCAGCGGCTCCGTCATGCCGATCGTGTTCACCTCCACGCTGGTGCAGGACACCGGCGACCAGGGCGAGACACTGTTCGACTGGCTCGGCGACCTGGTCCACGAGTCCGTCCAGACCCCCCAGGTGTGGATCGACGCAGCCGTCCTGGAGACCAGCAAGGGCCTCTACCTCAGTTGGCCGGCCGTCGAGGAACTCTTCCCCGCGGGCCTGGTGGACGAGATGTTCGACTCGTACTGCCGGCTGCTCGCCGACCTGGCCGCCGACGAGACGGTGTGGACCTCCGGCCCCCGGGAGCTGGCACCGGCCGCCCACCGCGCCCTCGTCGCGGAGGTCAACGACACGGGTGGCCGGGTTCCGGAGGGTCTGCTGCACGCGGGGCTGCTGGAGCGTGCGGCCGAGTCGCCGGAGAAGGTGGCGGTGGTGGCGGCCGAGGGTTCGCTGACGTTCGGGGAGTTGCGGTCGCGTGCCGCTGGGGTGGCGCGGGGTCTGCTCGGGCGGGGGGTGGCTGCAGGTGAGCTGGTGGGGGTGTCGATCGGGAAGGGCCGTGAGCAGATCGTCGCGGCGCTGGGTGTGCTGATGGCGGGTGGTGCGTATCTGCCCGTCGATCCGGAGCTGCCCGCCGAGCGGCGCCACTCCCTCATGGAACGGGCGGGCAGCCGCATCGTCGTCACCTCGGCCGCCGACACGCCCCTCGACTGGCCCGAGGGCATCACCGAGGAGCACCTCGACCTCGCAGCCCCCCTCGAAGAGGGTCCCGTTCCGCAGGTCACGACCGACGCCGCAGACCTGGCGTACGTGATCTACACGTCGGGTTCGACGGGTGTGCCGAAGGGTGTGGCGGTGTCGCACCGGGCGGCGCTGAACACGTGCGTGGACATCAACGAGCGCTTCGGCGTCACCTCTTCCGATGTCGTCCTCGGTC
>DASTDN010000454.1:0-3234 GCA_035710365.1 Streptomyces sp.
TCGCGGACGCGGCCGGAGCACGCTCGCCCGCCGCCGTCATCTCCGCAGTCCCAGGTCGGCCATGACCTCCCGGACGGCGCGCGTGCCCGACGCCAGGGCGCCTCGCGCGCGGAGCCGGTGGCCCGGTGGTCTCCCCGCACACGTGGCGGGTGACCCTCGCCCGGCGTGGCACAGTTCCAGGGCGCACGCCGGGCCGGTCAGGCCCGCACCGACGACGACCGCGTCCGGTGCCCCGTCGCTCATGTTCCTCCTCGTCGGAGCCGTGTCCGTGACGCTGGGGGCGCGGCTTTTCAGTCGGCTGCGTCCTCGCGTCCGACGGCCGCGGGTCAGGGCTGGTCGCGGGCCTGATCGGCGGCCTGCCCCGCGGCCGCCGCCTCCGTGGTGGCGCCGCGCGTGCTGAGCCCTCCGCGGCCGGACTCGAGGTGGGCGCGGACGAACCACTGGAAGAGTTCCAGTTCGCGCAGTTGCCCGATGAGCATGTCCTGTGTCACGGGGTCGGAGGTCTCGGTGGCCTGCATCGCCTCACGGTGGTCCTGGATGACGGACGTGTACACGAGGTCGAGGGCTCCGAGGTGCTCGATCGACTCGGCGCGGCCGATGGAGTAGTCGTTCCACGTCCGCCCGTTCACCAGCGCGCCGGGGGTGCCGTTGGGCTCGCCGCCCAGGGTGGAGATGCGCTCGGCGAGGTCGTCGGTCATGTCGCGGACCTGGTCGACCTGGGGGTCGAGCATCTCGTGCACGGCGATGAAGTGCGGTCCGACGACGTTCCAGTGGATGTGCTTGAGAGTGAGGTGGAGGTCGTTGAGGGAGTGCAGGCGCCGCTGAAGAATCGTGATGATCTGCTGACTGTCCTGCGTGCTCATCCCGGGCACGGTGTAGGAGAGGTCCGAACGCTCTGGTGGCACGGCGCGGGCTCCTTACGGGTTGGTGTCGGATCCTCAGGGAAGCAGCCCTCTGTTCTCCCGCTGTCGTTCGGCGGCTCGGCCGGGCCCGCATATCACTGATGTGGCGCAACTGGACCAGCGGCGCCCTTCGCGTGCCGCCGCGGCCGCGCTACCCCGCCGGTTTTCGGCGACGGCGCTGGGGCCGCCCTGCCGCGAGCCGGTACCCCGGACGAACCCGGTGCCCCATGCCCTCGGCCTGGGCCACCGACGGCAGCAACCAGCACCTGATCACGGTCCTGGGCGGAGGCTCCCGCCATCCGCGCGTCGTCTGCCCGCGCCAGCACCGGGCGCACACGCTTGCCGGATGGACGGCCGAGCGGTCTACGCCCACGCCGTCCGGCGGATGACACAGTCCGCGCACGCGGCCCTGGACCGAGCGGGGTGGAGTGCCGACCCAGTCGGCGCCTTCATCGGACACCAGGCGAACCGGTGCGTCCTCGATTCCGTCGTCGGCCGGCTCGGCCTCACCCTCGAGCGCCGGTTCGGCGCCATCCGAGAACTCGGCAACACCGCGGGCGCCTCCATCCCACTGGTCCTCAAGGAGCCCTCCACGGAACCGGCGTCCGCATCCACCTCGTGACCATCCTCACCGACCAGTTCGAGGTACCCGCCGAAAGGATTGTCCCCGAAGCGACCCTGAGAGACCGGGCCGGACGGCGAGCCTTCCCACCTGGTCTGCCGAGCACCGCAGTCGGCCGGCCCCGTCACCGGCCGCCTCCGGCGGTTCGACCGCAGCACCAGGTTCCTGTTGACCGCCGCCCGTGGAGCACCGGCCGCCGCCCGGCTGGCTCCGGCCGCCTGGGACCCCCAGCGGGTCGCGGACGTTGTGCGCGCTACGGGGCACGTGACACGACGGGTGACGACAGGGGAGGAGAAGGCACGACGCCCACCCACACCGACGAGGGTGCGTGGTCCGAGCGCTTTGTCTCATGGAGCGTCACTTGCCTTGTGCGGCAGAGCAGTTGGTCGTCGGCGTGATCCTTCCCTGGCGGCTTGATGACTTGTACCTGACAGGTTTTGGTACCACCATGGCCGGTGACCACCGCCTCCGGGAGCGCGGCGAAACGTGCCTCCGTACGTCGTGGTCCGGCGGGTCGCGTCTCCGGCGCACGGCGACCGGCTGTACCCCCCACCCGCGCCGAGAGTGGAGACGGTCCGATGACCTGGAAGGTGTGGAGACGCTCACGCGGCGTGCTCCTCTGCGCGGCAGTCGCGCTGTCCCTGACCACCGCCGTACAGACCGCCGGGGCGGCGCCCGTCCCGGAAGGGCCCCGCGGCTCCGGCCAGGACGTGCTGAACCCCGCGTTCGCCGACGCCGCGAAGGAGTTCGACGTCCCCCGCGACCTGCTGGTCGCCGTCGGGTACGGCGAGACGCACCTGGACGGCCACCGGGGCCTGCCCAGCCACGCGAACGGCTACGGCGTGATGCACCTGGTGAGCAACCCCGAGACGCACACGCTGGAACGTGCCGCGGACCTCACCGGCGCGTCCGTCGCCGAGCTCAAGCGGCAGACCCCCGCCAATGTGCGGGGCGGCGCCGCCGTGCTCCGCGCGTACGCCGACGACCTCGGTCTGAGCGCCGGCGAACGCGACGACGTGGACGAGTGGTACCGCGCGGTGGCGCGCTACGGCGCCGCTGAGAGCGACCAGGCCGCCCGGCTGTACGCCGACGCCGTCTACGGCTTCCTCTCCGACGGTGTCCGTACCTTCACCGCGGGCGGCGAACAGGTCCGCGTCGCCCCGCGCGAGGTGTCGCCCGAGCGGGGCCGCTACGCCGCGGTGTCCGCGCGGCCCGGCATCCAGAGCACCGACTACCCGCCGGCGCGCTGGGTTGCGGCCAGCACCAGCAACTACGCCTCGGGCCGGTCCTCCGCGATCACCCACATCGTGGTGCACGTCACCCAGGGCTCCTACGCCGGGACGGTGAGCTGGTTCCAGAACCCGTCCGCGGGCGTCAGCGCCCACTACGTCGTCCGGTCCTCGGACGGCGAGGTCACCCAGATGGTCCGGGACGCCGACACGGCGTGGCACGCCCGCTCCGGCAACCCGTACTCCGTGGGCATCGAGCACGAGGGGTACGTCGACGACCCGTCCTGGTTCACCGACGCCATGTACCGCTCCTCGGCGGCGCTCACCGCGCACCTCGCCAACCGCTACGGCATCCCCAAGGACCGGACGCACATCGTCGGGCACAACGAGGTGCCGAACAACGACCACACCGACCCCGGGCCCCACTGGGACTGGAACTACTACATGTCGCTGGTGGGCGGCAGCGCCGGAGGAACCGGCA
>DASTDN010000455.1:0-6341 GCA_035710365.1 Streptomyces sp.
CGCTCCTGTGTCGGCGCCGGGTCCTAGACTCTCTTCCGAAATACAGTCCCTCCAGTCCCTACGGTCCCTCCCGACGAAGGACAGACACTTGCCCGGCCCCGGTGTGACGAGTGAGCCCGCAGCGCCCACACGTTCGGCGACCCCCCATGCGGTGGCGCGCTGGTGTGCGGAGCAGGGCTGGCCGGTGCACCCCCTCGCGCCGGGCCGCAAGACCCCGGTCGCCAACTGCCCCGAATGCAGGGACCGGCACCACCGGCCGGCGGACTGCGCCTGCCTGCCCGGGGGCAGGCCGTGCCACGGGTTCCACGCCGCGACCACCGACGCCGTACGCATCGACACCTGGTGGTCGCACACGCCCGGGCGCGGCGTCGGAATCGCGTGCGGGGGAGCGGACCTGATCGTCATCGACGTCGACGCGCACAGTGCCCAGGTGCCCGGCCGCGACCACCTGCTGCCCGGCATCCCCATCCACGACTCGGTGAACCTGCGCGGCCTGGCCTCGGGCTTCGACACGCTCGCCCTGCTCGCCGCGCTGCGCGGGCGGCCCAGCCCCGCCGACGACACCGGCACCCTGCGCGTGCGCACCCCGTCGGGGGGCCTGCACGTCTGGTACCGCAATCCGTACCCGGCCGTCCGGTTGCGCTGCTCGACGGGCTCCAGCGGCAAGGTGGCACTCGCCTGGCAGGTCGACGTACGGGCCGACGGCGGGTACATCGTCGCCCCTGGCACCCGTACCGCGCAGGGCACGTACCGGCGTGAGGGCGCGGCACGGCTGCCCGCGGCGCTGCCGGAATGGCTCGGCGAGGAACTTGCGCGCACCGGTCATGTCGTCCGGCCGCCGCGGCCGCCGGAAGCCCCCAGGGCCCGTCGTACGGGGCGGCCGGACGCGACCGACGGGCTTCGGGTGTTCGAGCCGCTGCTCGCGGACGTCGCCGACTGCGCGGGCACACCGGAGGGCGCGGCGTTCACCGAGAAGCTCAACAAGGCCGCGTACACCGCCGGGGGGCTCGTCGCCGCCGGGCACCTGGACGAGGACAGCGCGCGCACTCTGCTCCGTGAGGCGGCCCGCGCGGCGCGGCCCCGGCAGAGCGCGCGCAACGAACGCATCATCGACGACGCCCTGGCCGCAGGGTCCGCCCGCCCGTTCCACCTCAAAGGACGTTCATGAGCAGCGCCGAAACACCGCGCTTCGACGCCAGCGCCGCCGCTCAGCAGATGCTGGACCTCGACCCGGCAGCGCTGTCCGGTCCCGCCGCGCCCGCTCCGGCCGTGCTGCCCGTCCAGGCGCACGCCTCGCCGGCCGCCGTGCCGCCGTCCTGGGCCTCGCCCGCGCCGCTCCCCAGTTCCCTGAGCGACCGCGGCAACGCCAAACTGTTCGTCAGGCTCTACCGCGACCAGTTCCGTCACGTGGAGGGACTGGGCTGGTTCTGCTGGGACGGCTACCGCTGGAAGCGCGCCGGCGGCGAGAAGGCCGCGCTGTGGGCCGCGGGCGAGATGGCCGAGGAGATGCCGGACAGCGACCCGCAAGGAGTGTTCGGCGACCGCGAGCTGCGGCGCCACAAGCGGCGCACGCTGTCCACGACCGGCATGAAGGCCCTCCTGGCGCAGGCGAAGGCCTCACCGGACCTGTCCGTGGACCCCGACACCCTCGACGGCGACCCGTACGCCCTGTGCACCCCGGCCGGTGTCGTCGACCTCCACACGGGGCTGCTGCGCAAGCCGGACCCCACCCGGGACTTCCACTCGCGGGCCACCAGCGTCGCCCCGCAGCCGTGCGCGACGCCGCGCTGGCACCGCTTCCTCGGGGACACCTTCGGCGACGACGCCGAAGGGCAGGAGATGATCGACTTCCTGCATCTGCTGCTGGGGTACTCCATCACCGGCGACGTCGGCGCCCAGGTCCTGCCGTTCCTGCACGGCCACGGCAAGAACGGCAAGAGTGTCCTGCTCGACACGATGATCCAGATCCTGGGGGACTACGCGGACGCGGCCCCGCCCGGCTTCCTCATGGACCGCGGCGCCTTCTCCGAGCACTCCACCGAACTCACCGAACTGCACGGCCGCCGCCTCATCGTGTGCAGCGAGCTCAAGCCCAACGACAAGTTCGACGAGGCGCGCGTACGGCTGCTGACCGGCGGCGACAAGATCAAGGCCCGCCGCATGCGGCAGGACTACTTCTCCTTCACGCCCACCCACCACCTGTGGCTGCTGGGCAACCACAGGCCGGAGGTCACCACGGGCGGCTTCGCCTTCTGGCGCCGCATCCGTCTGCTGCCGTTCGAGCGGACCGTCCCCGACCACCGCAAGATCGACAACCTCGCCTTCGAGCTCGTACGGGACGAGGGCCCCGGCATCCTGCAGTGGCTCATCGACGGCGCCCGCCGCTACCTCACCACCCGCGACAGCCTCGAAGGCCCCGACCGAGTCCGCATCGCCACCACCGCCTACGCCAACACCGAGGACCACATCGGCCGGTTCCTCGCCGAGTGCTGCACCCGCGACATCGAGGCGCAGCACGACCTGCGCGTCGAGCAGGGCCTGCTCTACACCGCGTACGCCGCCTGGTGCAGCGTGGGGGAGGGCATCCGGCCGGCCGGGGCGCGGGCCTTCGCCACGCGGGTCCGCCAGGAGGTCGGGCTCGCCTCGCCCGCCGACATGATCAAGTCCAACGGCCGCAAGTACTACCCCGGTCTCGCCCTGCTGGAGACCCACTCGTGAAACACCTGACAAAACGTCACCCCAGCCCCTTCCCCAGCCGTCGGGAGCGCCCCCCCGGCCGGGTCGGCCTACCCACCGGTCACCGCCCCGCCTACCATGAATCCGCGGCGCCGGGCCCCGCCGCAGACGGCACACGACACCACGAGGCGGACCGCCGTCCGGCCCGGCACACGAAGGAGGGGCAGCAGCCATGAGCTCGCTACTGACCGAGGGCGATCTCACCCACGAGGCCCACGTGGTGTGGCTGGAAGACCCCGAGAACCTCGACTACGTCCGCCAGGCCCTCGACAAGACCCCCCGCCGCCGCAACAAGCCCCGCTACGCCCGCGACGGCCGCATGGTGGGCTACGCCGAGCTCGACGACCACGCCGAGGCGGACCCCGACAGCGGCCTGTACCGGCGCCGGGTGTTCTTCCTGCTGCCGCACGACCGCGACACCCAGCCCAAGGGGCTGTACCAGGAGGGCGCGCCGGGCGAGGCCGTCGACCCGCGCACCGTCGACGTCCGCAAGGTCGGTGAGAAGACGCCGCGTTCGCAGCGCGGCCCGGCCGCCGCGTCCGGTACCCGCTTCTGAGGCCCGCGAGACGGCGCCTGAGGCCCCCGGAGGGCCTCGGGCGCCCCACACGTCACATGGGCCTCTCCCGCCCCGCAGGCGGGCCTCAGGGGCCCTTACAGGCCCGTGCCGCCGGAGGCGTCCAGGCACTGCCCCGTCACCCAGCGGGAGTCGGGCGAGGCGAGGAAGGCCACGACGTCCGCGATGTCGGCGGGCCGGCCCATCCGGCCGAACACCGAGTACGCGGCGTGCTCGGCCTCGGCGTCCGGCGTGGCCCAGCGCCGCCGGTTCAGGTCCGTCATGACGAAGCCCGGCGCGACGCTGTTCACCGTGATCTGCCGCGGGCCCAGCTCCTTGGCGAGGGCCCGCGTGAGCGCCTCCAGCGCCCCCTTGGCCATCGAGTACGCCAGGGCGGAGGGCAGGGCCACCCGGGTCGCGGCGGAACTGATGTTGATGATCCGCCCACCGTCCCGCAGCCGCCCGAGGGCCTCCTGCACGAGGAACAGGGGCGCCCGGGCGTGAACGGCCATCAGCCGGTCGAAGTCCTGGGGGGTCACGTCGGCCACCCCGCCCCGGATGTTGAAGCCCGCGTTGTTGACGAGGATGTCCAGCGCCGGGGGCTCGCCCAGGTCGCGCAGTCCCGCGTCCAGCCGCTCGTACACCGCGCGTGCGTCGCCGGGGACCCCGAGCGGCCCGTGCAGGGCGAAGGCGCGTCCGCCCTCGTCGGTGATCGCCTCGACCACCTCGCGGGCCGAGGCCTCGTCGCTGCCGTAGTGCACGGCCACCAGCGCGCCGTCCGCGGCCAGTCGTTTCGCGACGGCGCGGCCGATGCCCCTCCCGCCGCCGGTGACAAGCGCCGTTCTGTCCTTCAGGCTGCCCATTCCTACCCCCTGTTGTGAGCGGCGGACGACATCTCCCCGCGTGCCGTCCAGTGTCCCCGCCGCCGCCCCGGCAAGCCGCACCGAGCCCGGGGAAACAGATGCTTGAGGAAACCGCACGCCCGGTTTAATGTCTCGTCATACGGTTCGTGCGGCTCGACGTTGGGTGGTTGTGTGATGACCTTTCGGCATCTGCGTCTGATCGCGGTGAACATCGACGGGGTCCTGCTGAACGACACCTTCAGCCCGGTCATCCACCGGTTCGTGGTTCGCCGCGGAGGGCAGTACACCGCCGAGCTGGAGCGGGCGGTGCTGTCCCAGCCGCAGTTGCGGGCCGCGGCGGCCCTGGACCTGCCGGGCCCGCCCGAGGAGATCGTGGCGGAGTACTTCCGCGAGCGCGCCGCCTACCTGGAGGAGCACCCCGTCCGTGTCCTGGACGGCGCCGGGGCCCTGCTGGAGCGGCTGCGCGCCACCGGCGCCCGCATGGTCTGCTACGGCGGTCTCGGCCGCGGCCACTTCGACGAGCACCTCGCCCCGTACGCGCGGTACTTCGACGGGCCCGGCTACGTGTGCACCGACGCCTTCCGGCCCGGCGTGCGCGAGATCTCCGAGGACATCTTCGGCGTCCGGCCCGACCAGGCGCTGTTCGTCGACGACGTGGCGCGGGTGGCCGAGGCGGCGCGGGAGCTGGGCGCGGCGTTCGTCGGCCACCCCACGACGTACGAGCACAGCTTCCAGCGGGAGCTGATGCGGCGGGCCGGGGTGCGGCATCTGGTGGACTCGCTCGCGGGGATCGACGAGGAGCTGCTGCGGACCGTCGACGAGGAGGCCGCCCGGGGCGCCCAGTGGGGCGCGGCGGACAAGGGGGCGGGCGGGCGGCCGGCCCGCGCGTCCGCCTGAGGCCCGGCGCTTCCCGGGGCTGGAGCTTCGCTCGAAACGGACCGGAGGCCGCAGTACCGGAGAGAGATTTTCCGCCTCGGCGCCGCGGAGTTCCGGCCACCTGAGGGCGCTCACGGCCACCGGCCCGGCCTGCTTTCTCTGCCCCAGGGTGCTCTGACCAGCACGGTTGTGTGGCCCGGCGCACATGTCCGCCGCACCCCTTCCCTGGAGTGAAGAGGGGAACAATGGGCAAACTCGGGTGCTGTCCTTTCCCGGAGTATAAGGATAAGGTACCTTCTGGACGGTTTGTTTTGGGACCTCTGTCGGTGCGGCTCCCGGTCGCGCACGGTACGGATCGGTTCCAGGAGAAGGAGGTTCAGTGGCCCAGCAGGAACGTGCGGTCAGGACGCGTCGCGCAGTACTGGAGGCCGCTGCGGTTGTCTTCGCGGAGCACGGCTACACGGCCGCGACGGTCGCGGACATCCTCAAGACGGCCGGGGTCACCAAGGGCGCCCTGTATTTCCACTTCGACTCCAAGGAAGCGCTCGCCAAGGGCGTCCTTGAGGTCCAGACGGACCAGGCGCTGCCGCCTCAGGAGATCAAGCTTCAGGAGGTCGTGGACACCGCCATGGCCGTCGCCCACCGGCTGGTGCACGAGCCGCTGCTGCGGGCCGGTGCCCGCCTCTCGGCCGACCCCATCGGCCGCAGGCACTACGGCAGTGCCTGGCCCCTGTGGGTCGACATGCTGACGGAGATGCTCACCGAGGCCCACCGCCGCGGCGAGACCCTGGGGCACGTCGTGCCGCGCGAGGTCGCCGAGCTGGTGGTCAGCTCGTTCAACGGGGTGCAGCTCTACGCGCAGCTCGAAACCGGTCTCCACGACATCGAGCACCGCGCCTCGATCCTGCTGAAGCATCTGCTGCCCTCCATCGCGTCCGCGCCGGTCCTCATGCGCCTGGACGTCGCCCCCGACCGGGGGGCCCGCATCATCCGTGAGGCGCTGCGGGTGCCCGAGCCGACCCCGGTGTCCGCCTGAGCGGTGCGACGGCGGCCGCGCGCCCGCCGCGGGCCGGGAGACCCGGCGCGCGGCGCGGCCGGCGGCCGGGGAGCCGCCGGGAGCACTGCGGCTTCCCACACGAAGAGACGCCCTGTCGGACCGAGGGCGTCTCTTCACTCGTTTCACGGTGTGTTCCGGGGTCTGTCCCGGCGCACGGTCGGCTCCCGGTTCACGGCATGGGCGGTGCGACGGTGACGGCCGAGGTGAACAGGACGGTGCCGTCCTGCCGGCCGGTCACGAGGACGCGTTCCTTGCC
>DASTDN010000456.1:0-13145 GCA_035710365.1 Streptomyces sp.
TGGTCACCGCCCCGGACTGACGGGCCGACGGCCCGCGCACGGCACCCGCGGAGCGCGCCGCCCGGCCCCCGGAGGGTGCGTACGCCGGCCGGGACCATGTGGTCCTGCGTGCAGGCGCCGTCATGCCGGTGCCCGTCCCCTCCCCGACCCGCCGGCACGGGACGGCCGGACGGCGGGCCGGGGAGGGGCCGGGGAGCGGCGCGCACGGGTGGGGCGTCCCGTGCGCGGCGCGGCGCCCGGCCGGGCCGCCGGCGCACTCCGGCGTCAGACCTCCTGCCCGTTGCCCCCGCCGCCGGACGCCGCCTCGATGCCCTCGGTGATCTCGTCGAGCACGGCCTGGGACTCGCTCACGTCGACACCGAAGCGGACCACGACGACGTTCTCCGGCACGGAGGGCGAGGGGAAGGCCAGCGACTGGACGTAGCCGTCGGAGCCCTTGCCGGTGACGGCCTTCCAGCGGACCAGGTAGCCCTTCTGCCCGGCCACCGTGACGGCCCTGGACGCGAGCACGTCGTGCGAGGTGATCTCGCCGTAGGAGGAACCGCCGTAGGACTCCTCGGCGTTCTTCGCGATGTCCGCCTTGGCGATCTCCTCGGGCGTGCCGCCCTTCGCGCCGAACGCCACGGCGGGCGCCGAGTACGCGCCGCCCTTGGTGCAGGTCTTGGAGGTGTCGCCGGGGCACTTGTACGCGTCCTCGGACGTCACCGACGCGCCCACGTCGAGAGCCTGCCCGTACCAGCCGTCCGGGATAGGCAGGCTGATCCCGCTCATCCCGTCGGTGACGGAACCGCTCTCGATCCTCGGGGCCCCGGACCCCTCCGGCGACGGACTCGCCCCGCCGTCACGGCCGCCCTTCCCGCCCGGCCCGCCGTCCGGCTGCCGCGAGGCCGCCGTCCCGCCCCCCGTGCCGCCGCTGCCGTCGGACAGCACGTACACACCGGCGCCGATGCACGCCAGCACCACCACGGCCAGCGTCACGACCGTCCAGGTGCGCAGCCCGCGCCGCGCACCCGCCGCCGGCCGCCCCGGATACCCCGGGTGGCCGGGGTACGGATACCCGCCGCCGGTCCCCGGCTGCCCCGGCGGACCCCACGCGCCGGTCCCGCCCGCGGGGCGGATCCCCGCCGTCCATGCGTTGCCGTCCCACCAGCGCTCGGTGGCGGGACCGTCACTTGTCTGCCCGGGGTCGGGGTACCACCCGGGAGGAGTCGCCTGCGTCATGACCCCACCGTATGAGGCGTCGGTGAGGATGCGATGAGAGGGCCACCCGCGCAGCCTGCCGGGCGGCACCCGTGCGAGGCGCGGGTCGAGGCGCTCCCGGGGCCGGGCCGTCCCGCCGGACGCCGGGTGACGGGCCGTGGGCAGTCCGGTGCGCCACCCGTGCCCAGCCGGTGAAGCCTCCGTGAACATCCCGGGCCGAACCGTGCCGCGGCACCGCACACCGGTGCCCCGCCGGTCCGTGCGCGACCGGGGGGCGGCAAGGGCGTCCACCGGCCGATATCAGGTGTCACCCGTCACGGCAACTGCCGGGCGGAGCATGCACCACCGGCCCGACCGGGCGGCTACGCTCGGGTTCTGTACGTCGTTCGGGCGACTAGGGGAGGTAGCGGGATGACGGAGGTTCGGCGCACGGCCGCCGCCTCGGCTTCCCTGTGGGAGCGCGACGAGGAAGTCACCGCCCTGGAGAAGGCGGTCGAGGTCCTGTGCGCGGACCGCTCCGCGCCGGGCAGCGTGCTGGTCTTCCAGGGCGACGCGGGCATGGGCAAGACCGCCCTGCTCACCGAGGCCCGCCGCATCGCCGAGTCGCACGGCTGCACGGTCTGGTCGGCGCGCGGCGGCGAGACCCTGCGGTCCGTCCCCTTCAACGTCGTGCGGCAGCTCCTCCAGCCCGCCCTCGTGTCGATGCTCCCCGACGAGGCCCGCGACCACCTCGGCGACTGGTACGACATCGCCGGCCCGGCCCTCGGCATAGCGGAACCCGGCGAGCGCCAGGCCGACCCGCAGGGCGTGCGCGACGGCCTCGTCGTCGCCGTACGGCGGCTCGCCCGGCACGAGTGGCCGCTGGTCCTGCTCATCGACGACGCCCACTGGGCCGACCAGGAGACCCTCGGCTGGCTCGCCGCGTTCGCCGAACGCGTCGCCGACCTCTCCGTACTGCTCGTCGTCACACGCCGCCCCGGCGAGGCCTCCGGTGCGAGCGCCCGCCACCTCGACACCGTCTCCGCCGTCGCCGGCCGCACCGGCACCCCGCTGAGCGCCCTCACCCCGGACGCCACGGCGGGCCTGACCCGCACCGCCCTCGGCGGCCACGCCGACGACGCGTTCTGCCGCCAGGTCTGGGCCGTCACCGCCGGCAACCCGTACGAGACCGTCGAACTCCTCGCCAAGGTCCAGGACAGCGAGATCCAGCCGACCGAGGCGCAGGCCGACGAGCTGCGCAACCTGAACCGCGCGGCACGCGGCGGAGGACTCATCGCCCGCCTGGAGGAACTCGGCATAGATGCCACCCGGTTCGCCTGGGCCGCCGCCATCCTCGGCAGCGACATCACCGTCGACCTGGCGGCCCGGCTCGTCACCATGCGCCGTGCCGACGCCCTGCGCTGCGCCGAACTCCTGTGTGAGGCCCGCATCCTGACCGCCCCCGACCCGGCGTCCGGACCGGTGGCCGACGGCGACCTGGAGTTCGTCCACCCGCTGATCGCCACGGCGGTCCTCAAGTCCATACCCGGCGCGCTGCGCACCGCCATGCACGGCATAGCGGCGCAGCTCCTCCTCGACACCGGCCGCGGTGTCGCCGCAGCCTCCCGCCACCTCCTCGAAGTCCACCCGGACGACGACGAGGAGGTCGTGGAGCAGTTGCGCGAGGCCGCCCGTGAACACCTCGCCGTCGGCGCGCCCGACGCGGCCCGCCGCTGCCTGGAACGCGCCCTGGAGGAACCGCCCTGCCCGGAGGTCCACGCGCGCGTGCTCTTCGAGCTCGGCTGCGCCACCCTCCTCACGGCGCCCGCCAAGACCATCGACCACCTGCGGACCGCGCTCGACATGCCCGGCCTGGAGTGCCCGGACCGGGTCAACGCGGTGGTCCGCCTCTCCCAGGCACTCCTGCACAACAACCAGGTGGAGGAGGCCGTCCGCACCGTCGAGGCCGAGACGACCCGGCACGAACCGGGCCCCGCCCGGATGCGCCTGCAGGCCGTGCAGTTCATGTGGGAGGGCGTCCACGCCGGAGCGGTCAGCACCCCGCGGCGCAGCGAGCGCCTCGCCGAACTCGCCTCGACGTGCACCGGCCGCGACAACTCCGAGCGCGCCCTGCTCATGCTGCGCGGCTTCGACGCCATGACCCACGGCGAGAACGCGGCGGTGGCCGTCGACGCCTGCGACCGCGCCCTCGTCAACGGCCGTCTGGCGCCCGGACTGGGCTGGACCGACACCGAGTGGGGCATAGAGCTCCCGCTGATGCTCGCCACCGCGTACGCCTACACCGACCGCCTCGACCGCGCCGAGACCCTCTGCAACGAGGCGCTGCGCTCCTACGAGTCGGCCGGCTGGAGCGGTGGTCACCTCGCCCTGGCCCACGCCTACGTGGGACTCGGGCACCGCAGGCGCGGCCGTCTCCTGGAGGCCGAGAAGGCGCTGCGCGAGTCCTTGCGCCTCGCCGAACGCGTCGGCCGCGGACTGCCGCTGTACTGGTCGGCGACCTGCAACCTCGTCGACACGCTGCTCGCCCGCGGCCATGTCGACGAGGCCTGGGACATCGCCGAGCGCCACGATTTCAAGCCGCCCTACCCGACGACGATCGTGATGCCCGACCCGCGATCGGTGCGCGGCAGGCTGCTGCTGGCGACCGGCCGCGCACAGGAGGGCATCAGGGAACTGGAGGCGGCCGGGCAGGCGGCGGCCCTGCGCGGCCACCACAACCCGGTGCTCGTGCCGTGGGCCGCCGAACTCGCCCGCGCGCTGGCCGTCGAGGACCCGGCGCGTGCCGCGCGGCTCGCCCTGGACGCCCGCCGTCAGGCCGAGCGGTTCGGCACGGACACCGCCATGGGGGAGGCACTGCGCTGCGCGGCCCACCTGGAGACGGGCCCGCGCGCCGTGCAGCTCGCCGCGGAGGCCGTGGTCCGGCTGGAGGCCTCGCCCTGCCAGTACGAACACGCGACGGCCCGTGTCGAATACGGCATCGTCGCCGGCTCGGCCGACGAACTGGAGCACGGCCTTGAGCTCGCCCGCTCCTGCGGCGCGGACGGGCTCGTGGCCCGCGCCCTGGAACACCTGACGGTGGGGGCGGCGGCCCTGCGGTGACCGGTGGTGCCGGACCCTCCGTCAGCCGCCGTAGGGCGATTTCGCGAACACCACCCACACCTGGCCCTCCGCGAAGTTCACCGCACTGCCGTCCGCCCGGGTGAACGACGTGCCCGACGTACGCGACGGCCGCTTCCACGCCACGTCGTGCGCCCGCCCGTCACGCAGCACCGTCGCCCGCCCCGAACCCACCGTCTCCGTGTACGGCGAGTTGTTCCCGCGGAAGTCCCCGAACGCCGACTCGCGCACCTTCACGTACTGCACGACGACCGTCGACGGTGCCGGTGAGCCCTTCGGCGTGGTCGCCGAGCCGTCGGTCGAGACCAGCCAGCGCCCCCGGTACTCCGACCACGTGAACGTGAAGCGGGCCGCCGGATAGCGCACCGTGTACGTGTGCGCGGCACGGCCGCCCGACGGAGCGGAGCCGTAGTGGTAGCCGGTCGTCAGCGCGTCCTCGCCCGGCGGCGAGTTCAGCAGCCGGCCGGGACGCACGTACAGGTTGTGCGGGGCGGGACGGCCCGGATCGCGGAAGTAGCCGTCCCCTTCCACGTCCGGCGGCGCGGCCCGCAGCGGCGCGGCGGCGATCAGCGGCTTCAGCCCGCTCTGCGCCCCGGAGTAGGCCAGCGTCGGACGGCGGAACTGGCCCAGCAGCTCCAGATCCGACTCGCGTGCGCTGCGCACCGGGCCGACGGCCTCGGGGAACTTCGTCGCGTACACGGCCATCAGCCGGCTCAAACCGCCCTCGACCGGCTCGACGTACACCACGTCGGCGGCGTCCAGACCCGTGTGGGGCCGGGCGGCGGGAGCGTTGTCGATCTTCACCGCGAGGACGGAGGCACCCGTGTCCGGTGTGCCGCGGCCGTCGTCGGCCGGTTCCCCGCCCGTCGTGCAGCCCGCCGTCAGCGACGCCGCCACCGCCGCGGCCAGCACCGCCACCGTCATCGTGACGCGTCCGGGACGCGTCCTTCGTTCCTTGGCCACAGTCGTCCACCCTGTCCTGTTCCTCTGATTGTGCGCACGCCGGGTCGCACACCGCCATACCCGGCCGGTCCCCGGGGCCACCGGGGGACAGGGCCGGACGGCGTACCGCGCCGGGGTTCGGCACCGGGGCGCCGGGTACCCGGGCGCCGCCACCGCAGGACCGGGGGCGTGGAGGCGGAACGGCGACGGAAAGGAGCGGCGGAGATGAGGGCAGTGACCTGGCAGGGCAAGCGGGACGTGCGCGTGGACAGCGTGCCCGACCCGACGATCCAGGAACCCACGGACGCGGTCATCCGCATCACGTCCAGCGGCCTGTGCGGCTCCGACCTGCACCTGTACGAGGTGCTCACCCCGTTCATGACACCCGGCGACATCCTCGGGCACGAGCCGATGGGCATCGTCGAGGAGGTCGGCGCGGAGGTGACGAACCTCAAACCCGGGGACCGGGTCGTCGTCCCCTTCCAGATCGCCTGCGGGCACTGCGTCATGTGCTCCACCGGTCTGCCCACCCAGTGCGAGACCACCCAGGTCACCGGCGAGGGCATGGGCGCCCCCCTGTTCGGCTACACCCGTCTGTACGGCTCGGTCCCGGGCGCCCAGGCCGAGTACCTGCGCGTCCCGCAGGCCCAGTACGGCCCGATGAAGGTCCCCGAAGGGCCGGCCGACGACCGGTTCGTCTACCTCTCCGACGTGCTGCCCACCGCCTGGCAGGCCGTCGCCTACGCCGACGTGCCCCGGGGCGGCACGGTCGCCGTCCTCGGGCTCGGGCCGATCGGCGACATGGCCTGCCGCGTCGCCCAGGTGCGCGGCGCCGGGCGGGTCTTCGGCGTCGACCTCGTACCGGAACGGCTGCGCCGGGCCCGCGCCCGGGGCGTCGAGACGTACAACCTGCGGGCCTTCGACAGCGACAAGGAACTCGTCGCCGCCCTCCGTGACGAGACCGACGGGCGCGGACCCGACGCCGTGATCGACGCCGTCGGCACCGAGGCCCACGGCAGTGCCGCCGCACGCCTCGCCCAGCAGGCCTCCACCCTGCTGCCCCGCCGCGTGGCCGCCCCCTTCGCCGAGCGCTTCAGCGTGGACCGGCTCGCCGCCCTGTACACCGCCATCGAACTCGTCCGGCGCGGCGGGACGCTCTCCCTCGTCGGCATCTACGGCGGCATGGCCGACCCGATGCCGCTGCTCACGATGTTCGACAAGCAGCTCCAGATCCGCATGGGCCAGGCCAACGTGCGCCGCTGGAGCGACGAGATCCTGCCGTACCTCACCGACGAGGACCCCCTCGGCGTCGACGACTTCGCCACCCACCGCCTGCCGCTGAGCGACGCGCCGCACGCGTACGAGATGTTCCAGCGCAAGCAGGACGGCGCGGTGAAGGTGCTCCTGGAGCCCTGAGCGCCACGGGCGCGGCGAGGACCGCGTCACGCGGGCGGGGCGAGGATCTCCGCCAGGTCGTAGCGCACCGGTTCCTCCAGTTGCGCGTAGGTGCAGCTCTCCGGGGCGCGGTCCGGGCGCCAGCGTCGAAAGCGCGCCGTGTGCCGGAACCGCGCCCCGTTCTCCATGTGGTCGTACGCCACCTCCGCCACCCGCTCGGGGCGCAGCGGCACCCACGACAGGTCCTTCTTCCCCGACCAGCGGCTCGGCGCCCCCGGCAGCCGGGCCGTCTCGTGGGCCGCCGCCTCCGCCCAGGCCGCCCACGGATGGCCGGACACGTCGTCCATCCGCAGCGGCCGGAGCTCCTCCACCAGCTCCGCCCGCCGCTTCATCGTGAAGGCCGCCGCCACCCCGACGTGCTGGAGCGACGCCCGGTCGTCGTACAGGCCCAGCAGCAGCGAGCCGACGACCGGACCGCTCTTGTGCAGCCGGTACCCGGCCACCACCACGTCCGCGGTCCGCTCGTGCTTGACCTTGAACATGGCGCGCTCGTCCTGCGCGTAGCGCCCGCCCGGCGGCTTCGCCACCACCCCGTCCAGACCGGCGCCCTCGTACTGCTCGAACCACCGGCGCGCCACGTCCACGTCCCTCGTCGCCGGGGCGACGTGCACCGGTGCCGTCACCCCGGCCAGTGCCCGCACCAGCAGCGCGCGCCGGTCGGCGAGGGGCACGCCGAGCAGCGGCTCGTCGCCGAGCGCCAGCAGGTCGAAGACGACGTACGACGCCGGGGTCCGTTCGGCGAGCGTCCGCACCCGCGAGTCCGCCGGATGGATCCGCTCGGTCAGCGCGTCGAAGTCCAGCCGCCCCTCCCGGGCGATCACGATCTCCCCGTCCAGCACGCACCGCTCGGGCACCCGCTCCTTCAGCGCCGCCACCAGCTCGGGAAAGTACCTGGTCAGCGGCTTCGTGGTACGGCTGCCCAGCTCCACCTCGGCCCCGTCGCGGAACACGATCGCGCGGAACCCGTCCCACTTCGCCTCGTAGTGCATGCCCGGCGGGATGCTCGCCACGGACTTGGCGAGCATCGGCTTCACGGGCGGCATCACCGGCAGATCCATGGTCCGATTCTGCGCCCCGCGTGTCCCCTCCGCCCGGTGTGCGAGGTCCGTCGGGCTCGCCTACCGTGGCTCGCATGGCGGACGCGGTGGAACTGGAGGCAGGCGGGCGCACGGTGCGGCTGTCCAGCCCCGGCAAGGTGTTCTTCCCGGAGCGCGGCTTCACCAAGCTGGACCTCGCCCGCTACTACGTGGCCGTCGGTCCCGGCATCCTGCGCGCCCTGCGCGACCGCCCCACCACCCTGGAGCGCTACCCCGACGGAGTGGGCGGCGAGTCCTTCTTCCAGAAACGGGCCCCGAAGAACATGCCCGACTGGATTCCCACCGCCCACATCACCTTCCCCAGCGGACGCAGCGCCGACGAGATGTGCCCCACCGAGGAGGCGGCCGTGCTGTGGGCCGCCCAGTACGGCACCCTCACCTTCCACCCCTGGCCGGTGCGCCGCACGGATGTCGACAGCCCCGACGAACTCCGCATCGACCTCGACCCGCAGCCGGGCACCGACTACGACGACGCGGCCCGCGCCGCCCACGAGCTGCGCGCGGTCCTCGACGAGTTCGGCGGCCTGCGCGGCTGGCCCAAGACCTCCGGCGGACGCGGCCTGCACGTCTTCGTGCCCATCGAGCCGCGGTGGACGTTCACCCAGGTCAGGCGGGCCGCCATCGCCGTGGGCCGTGAGCTGGAACGCCGGATGCCCGGCCACGTCACCATCAGGTGGTGGAAGGAGGAACGCGGTGAGCGGATCTTCGTCGACTACAACCAGACCGCACGCGACCGCACCATCGCCTCCGCCTACTCGGTCCGGCCCCGCCCGCACGCGCCCGTCTCCGCGCCGCTCACCTGGGACGAGGTGGGCGTGGCCCGTCCGGCGGACTTCGACATCGCGACCATGCCCGCCCGCTTCGCCGAACGCGGCGACGTGCACGCGGAGATGGACGACCGGCGTTTCTCCCTCGACGCCCTGCTCGAACTCGCGCGCCGCGACGAGCACGACCACGGCCTGGCCGACCTGCCGTACCCGCCGGAGTATCCGAAGATGCCGGGCGAGCCCCGGCGCGTCCAGCCGAGCAGGGCGAAGAAGCCTGGGTAGGCCGGGGCGTCCGGGTTGTCCTGGAGGAGGCCGCGGCGTCGGATGCGGTGCGTCGCCGCGCGGAGCGCGACCCGTGTACGGGGCGTCCTCGGGTGGTGCGGCGACGCCGCGAGGTGCCGTGGCCGTTGTCGGGGCCCCGCGAGGATCCGCCCGACACGGCCGGCCCTGCGGGCGCCGACGACGCCCGTGCCCTCCGGGTGCGCGGCGCGGTGCGCGGGACCCGCCCGGGTCCGTCGCGCCCGCCGCCGCATCCGCCGGACCGCTCCGGGGCGGCGGGCACATCCCGCGCGCGGCAGGCCCTCTTCACCCGGCGGAGAGCGCTCTCACGCCCGGGGGTGTCCGGGCTATCCTGAGCGGCAGCCGCCGAGGACGATCAGGAGCCCGAACGTGACCGAGACAGCGCCGCGCCCCACGCTGGAGGCCGTGGCCGAGCGGGCCGGGGTCTCGCGGGCCACCGTGTCCCGGGTGGTGAACGGGGCGGCCGGGGTACGGGAGAGCCTGGTGGAACGGGTCAGGCGGGCCGTCGAGGAACTCGGCTACGTCCCGAACCAGGCCGCCCGCAGCCTGGTGACCCGGCGGCACGACGCCGTCGCCGTCGTCATCGCCGAACCGGAGGCCCGGGTCTTCGCCGACCCGTTCTTCGCCCGGCAACTGCGCGGCATCAGCAAGGAGCTGACCGCCCAGGACAACCAGCTCGTGCTGCTGCTCACGGAGGGCCGCGACGACCACGCCCGCGTCGCCCGCTATCTCTCCGGCGGCCATGTCGACGGGGCGCTGGTGTTCTCCCTGCACCTCGACGACCCCCTGCCGGGACTGATCCGGAGCGCCGGGGTCCCGACGGTGTTCGGCGGCCGGCCCGGCTGGAGCGACGGCCGGGGCGGCGTGGTGTACGTCGACAGTGACAACCGGGGCGGCGCGCGGGAGGCCGTGCGGCATCTCGTGGCGCTGGGCCGCAGCCGCGTCGCGCACATCACCGGTCCGCTCGACCAGACGTCGGCGGTCGACCGGCTCGACGGCTTCCGGGACGTCATGGTCGACGCCGATCCGCGGCTGGTCGCCGAGGCCGACTTCACCGCGGCGGGCGGCGAGCGGGCCATGCGGGAACTGCTGCGGAACTGCCCCGACCTGGACGCGGTGTTCGCCGCGAACGACCTGACCGCCGCCGGTGCGCTGCGGGTGCTGCGCGAGCACGGGCGCAGCGTGCCCGACGACGTCGCCGTGATCGGCTTCGACGACATGCTGGCGGTCGCCGAGCAGACCGAACCCGCGCTGACGACGGTCCGCCAGGAGATAGAGGAGATGGGCCGGCTGATGGCCAGGCTGCTGCTGCGCGGCCTGGACCGCGACGAGCCGTCCGAGCCGGTGGGCGGCACGCCGTCGAGCGTGATCCTGCCGACGACGCTGGTACGGCGCGCCTCCGCGTAGGCCACCGGTCCGCGCCACCGACGGGCCGCCGCGGTCGGTGGGGGGCGCCCGGTGCGGCCGTCCGGGGCGTGCCGGTGGCGGCGGGGGTGCCCGGCCGGGGGTGCTGGGGCCCGCGGGGCACACCGGTCCCCTCGGAGGTCCCGCCGCGTTTCACATCGTGCCGCCGTTCCCCGCGAGCCGCCGTGCGCCGGAGAGCGGGAAAGCGCGACCATCGGTACGGACGGGAGCCTGCCGGGGGCGTTGAGCGGACGTTGATGAAACGTTTTCCGACGCCCGCCACGATCATGCCCATGCACTTCGAGACGACGATCACCCCGGCCGGCACCGGCTGGCAGGAGCGCGCCCTGTGCGCACAGACCGGGGCCGACTTCTTCTTCCCCGAGCCGGGCAGTTCCGTGCGCGAGGCGAAGCGGATCTGCGGCATGTGCGAGATGCGCTCCGCCTGCCTGGAGTACGCGATGGACAACGACGAGCGGTTCGGCGTGTGGGGCGGTCTGTCGGAGAAGGAGCGGCTGGAACTCAGGCGCACCGCTCCCTGAGCCGGGCCGTCCCCACGGCCGGGCCGGTTCGGGCGGGTCAGGCGCTCGCGCGGGCCGCCATCCGGGCCTTGCGGGCCGCGAGCTTCTCGTCGAACTTGGACGCCTCGGCGTCCAGGCCGCCCATGTAGAGGCCCAGTTCCTCCTGTGCCTGCACGCCCTCGGGGCCGAGGCCGTCGATCTCCAGGACCTTCAGGAAGCGCAGCACGGGCTGGAGCACGTCGTCGTGGTGGATGCGCAGGTTGTAGACCTCGCCGATGGCCATCTGCGCCGCGGCCCGCTCGAAGCCGGGCATGCCGTGGCCGGGCATGCGGAACTGGACGACGACGTCCCGCACGGCCTGCATCGTCAGGTCGGGGGCCAGGTCGAACGCGGCCTTCAGCAGGTTGCGGTAGAAGACCATGTGCAGGTTCTCGTCGGTCGCGATGCGCGCCAGCATGCGGTCGCAGACCGGGTCGCCCGACTGGTGGCCCGTGTTGCGGTGCGAGATGCGGGTCGCGAGTTCCTGGAAGGCGACGTAGGCGATGGAGTGCAGCATCGAGTGGCGGTTGTCCGACTCGAAGCCCTCGCTCATGTGGGCCATGCGGAACCGTTCGAGCTGGTCGGGGTCCACGGCGCGCGAGGTGAGCAGGTAGTCCCGCATCACGATGCCGTGCCGGCCCTCTTCGGCGGTCCAGCGGTGCACCCAGGTGCCCCAGGCGCCGTCACGGCCGAACAGGGTGGCGATCTCGTGGTGGTAGCTGGGCAGGTTGTCCTCGGTGAGGAGGTTGACCACCAGGGCGATGCGGCCGATCTCGGTGACCTTCGACTGCGGCTTCTCCCAGGCCTCGCCGTCCTCGAAGATGCCGGGGAAGTTCCGGCCGTCGGTCCACGGGACGTACTCGTGCGGCATCCAGTCCTTGGCGACCTTCAGATGCCGGTCGAGTTCGGTTTCGACCACTTCCTCCAGTGCGTACAACAGCTGGGCGTCGGTCCAGGCGCCGGCGGGGCTGCCGAGGTGGGGAGTGGTGATCGTCATGAAGGCTCCATGGGGACTGCTGAGCGGAATCGCGTAAACCTACGGCATCGTAGGCTACGTACCCGTAGGTTACGACTCCGTAGGTTAAGGCCGACGTAAGGAGCGTGATCTTCGCGGGCGGCCGACGGCCCCGAGGGAATCGCACGGGGATACGAAGCGAACCCGGCTCCGCAGGTCGGAGGCCGGATGGGGGTCTTCCGGTCACTGGTTCAGGCGTACAGCTCCCGCAGCCGGACCGAGAGGCATGTCACACAACCTTCCAGCTTTTCGTACTCTCCGATGTCCACGAGGACCGGCTCGTGGCCGAGATCCGCGTACAGTTCGGCCGTCTTCGGGGCGCTCGCGGCCATCAGCAGCGTGCCGCCGCCGAGCAGGACGACGTGCGCGCCGGACTCCTCGGGCACCGGCAGGAAGCGGGGGAACAGCGACGGCGCGTCCACCGCCGGGACGTGCCCGACGACCGTGCCGTCCGGCAGCGCCGTGACCGCCGACTTCAGGTGCAGCACCTTGCTCACCGGCACGGCGACCACGCGCGCGCCCAGCGGTTCGAAGACGGCCCGCAGTTGCTGCACCCCGGCGGCGTTGGTGCGCCCGCCGCGGCCCACGTAGATCGTGTCGCCGATCTTCAGGACGTCGCCGCCGTCCAGTGTGCCCGGCTCCCAGATCCAGTTCACCGAGCAGCCGAGGCGGGCCACGGCCTCCTCCACCCCGGCGGTCTCGGGGCGCCGGGACTCGGCCCCGGAGCGGGCGATCAGCGCGACGTTGCGGTACACGACGACCGTGTCCTCGACGAACACGGCGTCGGGGCAGTCGTCGGCCGGATCGACCTCGACCGTCTCCCAGCCGTGGTCGCGCAGGGCCGCCACGTACGCCTCCCACTGCTCGGTGGCGAGACCGACGTCGATCTTCTCCCGGTCGATGTGCGTCACCAGCCCCTCGGCGAGACGCGGACCGGGGCGGCGGACGAGGGCCTTCTTGCTGGGCACGGGGAATCTCCGGATCGAGGCTCGCTGGCGGTGTCATCATGCGGCATGGGTGGCGTGGGGGCGCACCCGGCGTGCCGTGGTGCTGTCCCGCTCCGACGGTGATCACGGGGGCGCGTCATCATCTGTGGTGCGCCGGTGGTGCGCCCCGTGCCGTCGGCGGCCATCATGCCCGCAGGCCGAGGCGGGCAAAACCCCCGGGGGAGTGGAGGAGTTATGTCCCGGTGTCCCGGTGTCCCGGTGTCCCGGTGTCCCGGTGTCCCGGTGTCCCGGTGTCCCGGTGTCCCGGTGTCCCGGTGTCCCGGTGTCCCGGTGTCCCGGTG
>DASTDN010000457.1:0-2276 GCA_035710365.1 Streptomyces sp.
GTCCTGGGTGTGGGGGGAGGGAGAGATCCGGTGGGGCGGGTCTCAGCATGCGGATCACCGCCGGTCGCGGTACGGGCCACGCACGGAGGAGGGATTTTACGCGAGGGACGGACCCCGAGGGCTGCGGCCTTGATGCCGCTGCCGCCGTGGCCCGTCCCTGTCCGCCGATCGCGCCCGCGTGTGGCGGCCGCGTCCGTCCGATGGCGCGTTCGTCCGGAGGCGCGTCCGTCGCGCACGGTGTGACCGCCCGTCAGATTCCGTCGGGGTCGGCGCGGTTGAGCGCGGGGCGGGGTGTGGGGCCCGCCGTCATCAGGTAGTCCGCGGCCGAGGTGTCCGTCACCAGGCTGGTGACGAGCCCGGACCGCAGGACCGCGTCGATCGCGGCGGCCTTGCGCTGGCCGCCCGCGATGGCGACGACCTCCGGGATGCGCCGCAGTTGGTCGGCCTTGACGGTGATGCAGCGCTCCCCCAGATCCCGGCCCACGCGGCGCCCCTCGGCGTCGAAGAGGTGCGCGGACATCTCGGCGGCCACCCCGAGCGAGGCGTAGTGGGCGCGCTCCTCGTCGCTGAGCATGTCGTGCACGGTCGAGATGCCCGGCTCCCAGGACCCGATGGACACGCAGGCGACCGTGACCTTGCCGAAGTACTCGAAGGCGCGGGCCAGACCCGTCTGGTGGCGCAGCGCCTGCGCGGTCGCCACGTCCGGCAGCAGCATCGGCGCGTAGATGGGGTGGGCGTCGCCGCCGGACACCTGGGCGGCGCGGCGGACGGCCTCCACGGAGCCGCGCTCGGCGGTCCCGGCGTCGTAGACGCCCGTGAGCTGGACGACCGTGCAGGGCGGCAGCCGGTTCAGGGCCGCCGCCATGTGGATGGTGGAGCGGCCCCAGGCCAGGCCGAGGACGTCCCCCTCGTCGACCAGTTCGCCGAGCAGGTCGGCGGCCACTTCCCCCAGGTTCTCCGGATCGGGCGTCTCCTCGGCGTCGGCCGGGGACTCCACCACCACCGCGTGCCGCAGGCCGTACCGGGCGCGCAGCGCGTCGGAGCGCTCGGCGTCCAGCTCGGCGGGAACCCTGATCTCGATCCGTACGAGGTCCCGTTCGAGGGCGGTCTCCAGGACCCGGGCCACCTTGAAGCGGCTGACGCCGAACTCCTCCGCGATCTGGATCTTGGATTTGCCCTCGAGGTAGAAGCGGCGGGCCATGGCCGCCGCCTGCACCAGCTCAGCGGGTCCCATCCGCATGGCTGACCGGCCCGCCGACATACCCGACACGGCGATCTCCTCACTGCTGTTCACATCTGGATTCGCCGTTCATCCTTGCAGATCCGGCGCGGTTGATCAGCCCGGAAGAGAGCCGTTCCTGTTCCTGTGGTTCAGTGGCCGCACGCCCAGGACGCCTGGGCCGTGGCCGCCTCCGCCTGGTTGCGCAGTGCACGTACCGCCTCGGCCGGGTCCGACGCGCCGTAGACGGCCGAGCCCGCGACGAAGACGTCGGCACCGGCGTCGGCGCACTGCTCGATCGTGGACGCGGACACCCCGCCGTCGACCTGGAGCCACAGCTCCAGCCCGTGCTTGCGGATCAGCTCACGGGTGCGGCGGATCTTCGGCAGCATGATGTCGAGGAACGCCTGCCCGCCGAAGCCCGGCTCAACCGTCATGATCAGCAGCATGTCGAGTTCGGGGAGCAGGTCCTCGTACGGTTCGACGGGCGTCGCGGGCCTGAGCGCCATGGAGGCGCGGGCACCCTTGGCGCGGATCTCGCGGGCGAGGCGCACGGGTGCGGCGGCGGCCTCGACGTGGAAGGTGACGGAGCCGGCGCCCGCCTCCACGTACTGCGGCGCCCAGCGGTCGGGCGCCTCGATCATCAGGTGGCAGTCCAGCGGGGTGTCCGTCGCGCGGGCGAGCGACTCCACGACGGGCACGCCGAGCGTGAGGTTCGGTACGAAGTGGTTGTCCATGACGTCGACGTGGAGCCAGTCGGCCCCCTCGACGGCCTTGGCCTCGTCCGCCAGTCGGGCGAAGTCGGCGGACAGGATGCTGGGGTTGATCTGCGCGGGCATGCCGCCCAGCCTGCCATGCCCCGCGGCGAGCGGATGGCGTGGGTCTCCTCGGCGAGGTGGTGCGGGTACGGGCGGCGACGGCCGTCGCCCGTACCCCGCGCCCGGAAGGGCCGTTCCCCTCATCCCGGGAGAGGCCGTTCCCCGCCCTGTCGGCCGTTCCCCACCGTGTCGGCCGCTGCCGGCCGTTCCCCACCGTGTCGGCCGCTGCCGGCCGTGGC
>DASTDN010000458.1:0-6527 GCA_035710365.1 Streptomyces sp.
CATGGTCACGCACCTCGCCCGGCGGGCTCCGCACGGCTCCCCGGGGGTCCGGGCGCTCGGTACGCAGGTGGCGCTGCTGGAGGACGTCCTGAGCGGGGTGCTGCGGAGGCTGGCGGTGCCCGCGGAGCACGCGGCCGCCTGTGCGAGAGGTCTGGCCGCGGCCGTCGCGTCCCTGTTCGGCCTGGTCCTGCGGCCGCCGGTGCCCTGAACCGCCTCTCACAGCGCCCTGTCCTCCTGGACAGATGTCCAGCTATAGTGGACACCTGTCCAGCACAGTCGTGCGCCGCACCGTATGTGAGAGGCCCTCCCTTGCCGTCAACCGCGAACGTCCGGGTGGGCCTGGTGGCCGCCCTGCACGGCTATTTCCTGGTCCTGGAGATGTTCCTGTGGCAGAAGGCGCCGGGGCGGGCCCTGTCCGGCTTCGACGCCGACACGGCCCGTGTCACCGCGCCCCTCGTGGCCAACCAGGGCCTGTACAACGGCTTCCTCGCCGCAGGGCTGGTCTGGGGCCTGGCCGCCGGGGGCGCGACCGGCTCCGACATCCAGGTCTTCTTCCTGGTCTGCGTGCTGGTGGCCGGGGTGTATGGCGCCGCCACCGCGAACCGCCGCATCCTCGTCGCCCAGGCCCTGCCGGGCGCGCTCGCGCTCGCCTCCGTCCTCGCCGCCCGGTGACCGGCCCGACCGGCCCGGTGACGGAGCCGCCCGACCCCCGTGCCGCGCGGACCCGCGCGAAGCTGCGCCGGGCACTGCTGGACGAGTGCGCGCGGCGCACGCTCGCGGAGGTCAACGTCGCCGCCGTGGTGCGGCGCGCCGGGGTCGGCCGGGCGACCTTCTACCTCCACTACCGGGATCTGGAGGAGCTGTCCGTCGACGCCTGCGCCGGTGTCGTACGCGACGCCGTGGAGGCCCTGCACGCGTGGCGCGGGATCCCCGATCCGGCGAGCCCGCCCGCGGCCCTGACGTCGTTCTGCGCCGCACTGGTCCCGCACGCCGAGGTGTACCGGGCGCTGCTGTCGCCCGGTGGCGGAGGCCCACTGGGCCGGGTGCTGCACGAGGAGCTGCGCGCCCGCAGCCTCACCGAGCGGACCCTGGCCGGTGCGCCGCAGCCCGGACTGATCGCCTCGGCCGTCGCCGCGACGTTCTCCGGGGTGCTCGCCGACTGGCTCCACGGGTACATCGAGGCGGACTCCGAGCGTTTCGCCGCGCACGTCTGGCTGCTACTGGTCACGCTGCACCGCGCCGCCGTCCGCTGACCGCGCGGTCACCGCCCGGGGGCCGCCCCATGGCGGGAACTCAGGCCCGTACGGACCCGGTCTCGGGCGGCCGCACCGAGGCTCCGTGGCTGTGGGGCGGGTGGGCGTGCGCCGCGTCGTGGCACGAGTGAGGGTGCGCGGTGTGCGGGTGCGCGGCGTCGCCGCAGGACGCGTGGGCGTGCGGGGTGTGGGCGTGCGAGGCGTACGGCGCGTCGGCGTGCGAGACGTGGCCGTAGGGCGTGTGGGTGTGCGGAACGTCCGGGTGGGCGTACGGAGTGTGCGGGTGCGGCGTGTCGGCGTAGGAGGCGTGGGCGTGCGGGGCATGGGCCGGGCGGGAGGGGCGGCCCTGGGGCGGGTGGCCCGGGGCTGAGTGCCGGGGCGCGGGGGGCTCGGCCGGTCCGGGCAGCGGGCGGACCCGGCTGCCGCGCTCGGTGCGCTCCGTGTGTCCGCGGCCCTCCGTCGCCGCGCCGGTGCGGCGCCAGGGCAGCTCGGCCCAGACGAGGGAACCGGTCGTGGCGGGGTTCGGGGCGGTGCCCCAGGCGTCGGCGAGCTGCGCCACGATCAGCAGCCCGCGCCCGCTCTCGTCGTCCGGCCGGCACAGCCCCGGGCGCGGCCTGCCGCGTCCGGGGCAGCGGTCCTCGACCTCGATGCGCAGCCGGGTCGTGTCGAGACGGAGAGTGAGGATCAGGACGGGGCTGTCGGTGTGGGCGATGACGTTCGTGGCCAGTTCGGAGATCACGAGGGTTGCGTCGTCGGCCACGTCGGAGTGCGCGTCCCACTGCGCCAGGGCCTCACGGACCCGGCGGCGTGCCAGTCCGACCGATCCGTCGTGTGCAGGAAGCTGCCAGTGTCTCTTCGGCTCGGGCCCGGGGTCCCGATGTCGCGGTGACGGGCCCACTGGTGAAGGGGGAGCCATAAGGACAGCCTCTCGTCATGCAGGGTCGGCGGACGGTGCGGCGGCACCTGCGTCTCGGTGTGCCGGAACGTCACCTGACCGGACCCGGGTGGGTGAGGGCCCTGAGCGGCCTGCGGGCGGCGTCAACGGGCCACGGCGGATGACCTGGAACCTGTCGAGCCGACCGAAGCCGGTGACACACAAGCGGGATGAGGTGTGCTGCCGACCATACTGGCGCAGACGGGGGATATGCAAAGGGAAAACTGCAATTTGCAGATTGCCGAATTTCCAGCCCCCCGCCTTCAAGAAGTTGAATAGTTACCTAATGTGTGGCGGCGCGGCAGAACATGATTATCTGGCGCCCGAGCAATACGAGAGGAGAGCCGTGACCGACGGGGCCGGGCAGGACGCGTCTGCGGTCGTCCTGCGGCTGATCCTGGGCAAGCAGCTGGAGCAGCTCCGCAAGCGGGCCGGACTGACCTACACGCAGGCCGCCCAGGCGATCGGGGTCAGCGACGCGACGGTCCGCCGGATGGAGAACGCCAAGGTCGCACGCCTGCGCCCCGCCGAGGTCGAGAAGCTGCTGCGCCTGTACGGGGTCACCGGCGAGCAGGAGATCGCCGCGTTCCTGCGCTCGGTCGAGGAGGCGGGCAGGCGCGGCTGGTGGCACTCCTTCCGGGACGTGATGCCCGACTGGTACCCCTCGTATCTGAGCCTTGAGCAGGCGGCGACGCAGATCCGCACCTACGAGCCCCAGTTCGTGCACGGGCTGCTGCAGACCGAGGGGTACCTCCGCGCGCAGGTGACCTCGGGAAACCCGCACACGCCGCCGGAGGTGACCGAGCGGCGGGTCGCGCTGCGCCTGCGCCGGCAGGACGTACTGCACCGCCGCGATCCGCCGCACCTGTGGGTCGTGATGGACGAGACGGCGCTGCGCCGGCCCGTCGGCGGCGCGGAAGTGATGCGGGCGCAGCTCGATCACCTGCTGGCGGTCGAGGAACTCCCGCACGTGGTGCTGCAGATCATGCGGTTCGACCGGGGAATCCATCCGGCCATGTCGTCGGGTGCTTTCCACCTGTTCCGGTTCCAGGCGCGGGAAATGCCCGACGTCGTCTATGTGAGCGGCCTGCTCGACGCCGTCTATTTGGACAAACCGGAGGATGTCGTGGTCTACCGGGAGACTCTGGACCGTCTCAGCGCCCAGGCGCCGTCGGTGAGGACCACGAGAGCGACACTCGAAAGCCTCCGCGACGAGTTCTGAGGCTCCAGTTCCGCTTTTCGATCTTCCGGGCTCCCACCGCGCCGTTGGCAGCTTTCTGCATTCCGGGGCGCGGATGGCAACTTTTTGTATTTCGCCTGAACCGGATGGTGCGGCCATGCGTGAATGATGTCGAAGCCGACGCGAGGGAGTACTGGTGCGCGACGACGGATGGCCCGCCGACCGGATCGACACCACCAGCCCGCACTCCGCGCGCGTCTACGACTACATACTCGGCGGCAAGGACCACTACCCCGCGGACCAGGAGGCGGGGGACGCGCTGTGCCGGGAGTGGTCCGCGCTGCCCGTCCACATGCGGGCGAGCCGGGACTTCATGGACCGGGCGGTGCGTCATCTGGCCGCCGACGAGGGCGTCCGCCAGTTCCTCGACATCGGCACCGGCATCCCGATCTCCCCGAACCTGCACGAGATCGCCCAGGGTGTCGCCCCGCAGTCCCGTGTGGTGTACGTCGCCAGCGATCCGATCGTGCTCACCCTGTCCCAGGGGCTCCTCAGCAGCACTCCGGAGGGCCGGACCGCCCACGTCGAGGCCGATGTGCGCGATCCGGCCGCGATCCTCGCGGCTCCGGCGCTGCGGGAGACCCTGGATCTGTCACGGCCGGTCGCGCTGACGTTCATCGCCGTCGTGCACTTCATGCTGGACGAGGACGACGCGTACGGCATCGTCCGTACGCTGCTCGAACCGCTGGCCCCGGGCAGTTTCCTGGTGATGTCGGTGGGGACGGCGGACTACGCGCCGGACGAGATCGGGCGGGTCGCCGGGCAGTCCGCGGCCCGCGGCATGCCGATGCGGCTGCGCACGCGGGCCGAGGCCCGCGCCTTCTTCCGGGGCCTCGATCTCGTGCCGCCCGGTATCACCCAGGTGCACAGGTGGCGGCCCGACGCGTCCTGCCGGGGCATCCGGGACGAGGACATCGCCATGTACGGCGCCATCGGCCGCAAGGGCCCCGGATAGCCGGAGCGGCGCCCGCGTCGACCGCGGGCGCCGCTCGGACAGATGCCGCGGGCGCGGGGGCTACAGGGTGCGTTCGAGCCGCTCCGCCACCAGCTTCACGAACTGCGCCGGCTCCTTCGGCCGGCCGCCCTCGGCGAGGACCGCCAAGGCGTGCACCAGCTCGGCGGTCTCCGTGAGGTCGGTGAGATCACCGGCCCCGGCGCTCCCGTCACGCTCGGTGTAGGCGCGGTTGAGGGCCTTGACGAGCTGGTGTTCCGGGTTGAGTTCCAGGATGCGCTTGGCCTTGGGGACCTCCTGGCCCATGGCCCGGTACATGTTCTCCAGCGCGGGCGTGAGTTCGCCCGCGTCGGAGACCACACAGGCCGGGGAGACGGTGAGGCGGGAGGAGAGGCGGACCTCCTTGACGTCCTCGGCGAGGTGCTCCGTCATCCAGCCGAGCAGCCCCGCGTACTCCTCGCCCTGCTTCTCCTTCCCGGCGTCGTCCCCGCCGTCCTCGTCGGCGCCGAGGTCGATCTCGCCCTTGGCGACCGAGCGCAGCTTCTTGCCCTCGAACTCGCCGACCGCGTCGACCCACACCTCGTCGACGGCGTCGGTCAGCAGCAGCACCTCGACGCCCCTGGCGGTGAACGCCTCCATGTGCGGGGAGTTCTCGATGGCCTGCCGGGACTCGCCCGTCATGAAGTAGATGTCGTCCTGGCCGTCCTTCATCCGCTCCACGTACTGCTGGAGGGTGGTCGGCTGCTCGGCGTCGTGGGTGGACGCGAAGGAGCACGCGGCGAGGATCATGTCGCGGTTGTCGGCATCGGTGACCAGGCCCTCCTTGAGGACGGCGCCGAACTCCCGCCAGAACGTGGCGTACCGCTCCGGGTTCTGCGTCCGCATGTCCTTGACCGTGGCGAGGATCTTCTTCGTCAGGCGGCGCTGCATCATGCGGATGTGGCGGTCCTGCTGGAGGATCTCGCGGGAGACGTTCAGGGAGAGGTCCTGGGCGTCGACCACGCCCTTGACGAACCGCAGGTGGGACGGGAGGAGTTCCTCGCAGTCGTCCATGATGAAGACGCGCTTCACGTAGAGCTGGACACCGCGCTGGTAGCCCTGGGTGAACAGGTCGTGCGGGGCGTGGGAGGGGATGAAGAGGAGCGCCTGGTACTCGAACGTGCCCTCGGCCTGGAGGCGGATCGTCTCCAGCGGGTCGCGCCAGTCGTGGCTGATGTGCTTGTACAGCTCGTGGTACTCGTCGTCGGACACCTCGTCGCGCGGGCGCGCCCAGAGGGCCTTCATCGAGTTCAGCGTCTCGGGCTCGGGCGCCTCGTCGTCGCCGTCGGGGCCCGCGGCGTCGGGGAGGAGCCGGATCGGCCAGGTGATGAAGTCCGAGTACCGCTTGACGATCTCCTTGATCTTCCAGGTGGAGGTGTAGTCGTGCAGGTGGTTCTCGGTGTCGGCCGGCTTGAGGCGCAGGGTGACGGTGGTGCCCTGGGGTGCCCTGTCGACGGTCTCCAGCGTGTACGTGCCCTCGCCGCGTGAGGTCCAGCGGGTGCCCGCTTCCTCACCGGCCCGCCGGGTGAGGAGGGTGACCTCGTCGGCCACCATGAAGGCCGAGTAGAAGCCGACACCGAACTGGCCGATGAGGCCGTCGGTCCCGGCGCCGTCCTTCGCCTCGCGCAGCTCCTCCAGGAACTTGGCCGTCCCGGAGTTGGCGATGGTGCCGATGAGCTGGGTGACCTCTTCGTACGACATTCCGACGCCGTTGTCCCGCACGGTGAGGGTGCGGGCGTTCTTGTCGATGTCGATCTCGATGTGGAGGTCGGACACGTCGGCGTCGGGCGCGTCCTCCCGGAGGGAGGCGAGGCGCAGTTTGTCGAGCGCGTCGGAGGCGTTGGAGACGAGCTCCCGGAGGAAGACGTCCTTGTTCGAGTAGACCGAGTGGATCATCAGCCGCAGAAGCTGACGGGCCTCTACCTGGAACTCAAACTCTTGGGTCGGCATGGTTCGCGAGTACCTCACACGTCCACTGTTCGCCTGAACTGGTGGTCTCACTTTAATTCAGCACTCCGGGGCGCAGGGGCCACTTCCGGCCGTGCCGCGGTGCCCGCGGCCGCCGGGCCCCGGTGGCGTGCGGCTGCCCCCGCCGGTGAAGGCAGCCGC
>DASTDN010000459.1:0-6358 GCA_035710365.1 Streptomyces sp.
CGCCGACGGCGAGATGCGCTACCGGCTGCTGGAGACCGTCGCCGAGTACGCGGGCGAGCGCCTCGACGAGACCGGCCGCCGCCCCGGGACCGCCCGCGCCCACCTCACGTACTACCGCGAACTCGCCCGCACCACCGACCCGTTGCTGCGCGGCCCCGGCCAGCTCGCCGCCGTGCAGCGGCTGGAGCGCGAGTACGAGAACCTCCGCACCGCCCTGCGGCACGCCGTCGCCGAACGCGACGAGCAGGAGGCGCTGTGCCTCGTCCTGAGCCTGGCCTGGTACTGGCAGATGCGCGACCTGCGCACCGAGGCCCGCGGCTGGTGCAGCGACGTCATGGCCCTCGGCCCCGACCCGTACGCCGCCCCGCTGCGCCGCGCCGCCCCCGTCTGGCAGCGCTGCACCGCGAACCCGCCGCCCATGACCGGCGAGGTCCTCGCCGAGGCCCGGCGCGGCGTCCACCTCGCCCACCTGGCCTGCATGGACACCGAGATGGCGGCCTGGCGGACCCCGGCCGCCCAGGACAAGCTGCGCGCCATCACCGAGGTGTACGAGCCGGGGCTGCCGCAGACCTGCCGCAGCCCCGGCGTCCTGTGGTTCTTCGCCGTCATGCTCACCGGGGACCTGGAGCGGCTGCGCGACATCATCGAGGCGTCCGTGCGCACCTGCCGCGAGACCCCCGGCTACGAGTGGGAACTCGCCTCCTGCCTCCAGTTGCGCGCCAACATCCTTGCCAACCGCTCCGACTGGGCCGGCGACGCCTCCCGGGACGCCGACGAGGCCCTGGAGATCTACCGGCGGCTCGGTGACTCCTGGGGCACGGCGGAGGCGCTCGCCGCGCGCGGTGAGGCCCACGAACGCAAGGGCGAGCACCGCCTGGCCGCCGCCGACTACGAGGCCGCCATCACCCACGCCGAACGCCTCGGCGCCCGCGCCCAGCAGGCCGTGCTCCGCGCCCGCCTCGGCAGCGCCCTGCTGGAGTGCGGCGACAGCGAGCGGGGCGAGCGGATGCTGCGCGAGGTGATCGAGGGCCGGGACGGCGGCCACAGCGAGGCGCTGCCCGCCTCCCGGCTGTTCCTGGCCGGGTGGTACGGCGTGAGCGGCCGGTTCGCCGAGGCGCGCGAGCAGCTCGGGCTGCTCTGCAAGGACTTCGCCGCCGCCCACTTCGTCGTCTTCGACGCCATCGTGCTCGGCGCGGAGGCCTGGCTGGACGCCGCCGAGGGCCACAACGACGAGAGCCTCGACAAGTGCCGGCGGGCCCTCGCACTCGCCGGGGACCCGCTGTCGCGGGCCGTCTCGCCGCACATGGGTTCCGCGTACCTCGTGGTGGCCGCGACGGCCCTCGCGGGCGGGGGCGGCGACGGCAGCGCTCTCGACGCGGCCAGGCTGCTCGGCGCCGCCGACGCCCTGCTGCCGCCCGGCCACGTCGCCTCCGCCTGGGAGCGGGAGGTGTGGGCGTGCGCCCGCCGCCGCGTGCGGGCCGCGCTGGACGGGGAGACGTACGCCGCCGCCTACGCGGAGGGCGCGGCCCTGTCGGAGGCGGAGGCCGCCGCCCTGGTCTGACACGCGGGCGAAGGGCGCACGGGCGCACGGGCGACGAGCGCCCGCACCCCGCACCCCCGCCGCCCGGCTGCGCGCGACGCCGGACGGCTCAGCTCCTGGCCCGGAACTTGTGGATGGCGACGGGCGCCATGACCGCCGTGAGCGCCACGGACCAGCCGACCGTCATCCACAGGTCCCCGGCGACGGGTCCGCCGACCATCAGGCCCCGGGCGGCGTCGGCGAGCGAGGACAGCGGGTTGTACTCGGTGAAGGCCTCCAGCCACCCCGGCATCGACTGCGTCGGCGCGAAGATCGACGAGCCGAACTGCAGCGGCATCAGCACCAGGAAGCCCATGGCCTGCACGGACTGCGCGTTCTTCATGATCACGCCGAGCGTCAGGAACACCCACATCAGGGCCGAGCCGAACAGCGCGGACAGGCCCACGGCGGCGAACAGCCCCGGCCAGCGGGTGATGTCGAAGCCCACCAGCACGCCCACGACGAGCAGCACGACGGTCGCGAACAGCATCCGCACCAGCTCCACCGCGATCTTCGCGAACAGCACGGAGCCGCGCCCGATGGGCAGTGAACGGAACCGGTCCATGACCCCGGTGTGGAAGTCCTGGTTGAAGCCGGTGCCCACGCCCTGGGCCATGTTCATGCCCATCATGGCCATCAGCCCCGGCACGATGTACTGCACGTACTGCTCCTGCCCGCCGCCCAGCGACTGCCCGATGGAGCCGCCGAAGACGTACACGAACAGCAGCGTGAAGACGACCGGGAACAGGATCGCGTCGAACATCGACTCCGGGTCCTGCCGGATCCACAGCAGGTTGCGGCGCACCAGGGCACTGGTGTGCCGAAGGTGGGCACGCGGGGAGATCCGGCCGTCGGCGGGCAGGTCCCCGGGGAGGGTGGTGGTCACGCGGCGACCTCCTCACGGTCGTGGCGGGGCGCCGCGGTGCCGGGGTCCCCGGCACGGTGCCCGGTGAGCGACAGGAACACCTCGTCCAGGCTGGGCAGTTCGGTGCTGATGGAGGCGAGCGTGATGCCGCCCGCGGTGACGGCACCGACGACGGCGGTCAGTTGCTCGTCGCTGAGCACCGGCACCAGCACGGCGCCGCGTTCGGCGTCCACGGCGGTCGTCGCGAGCCCGGTGACCCCGAGCCGGTCGACGGCGGCGGCCAGCGCACCCACCTGCCCCGGGTCGGCGGGGCGGACCCGCAGCGTGCGCCCGCCGACCCTGGCCTTCAGCTCCTCGATGCCGCCCCGGGCGATGACCCGGCCCCGGTCCACGACGGTCAGCCCCGAGGCGAGCTGCTCGGCCTCCTCCATGTACTGCGTGGTCAGCAGCACGGTCACCCCGTCCCCGACCATCCGCCGCACCTCGCCCCACACCTCGTTGCGGGTCCGGGGGTCGAGCCCGGTGGTCGGCTCGTCCAGGAACAGCACCTTCGGATGCCCGATCATGGACGCGGCCAGATCGAGCCGCCGCCGCATCCCCCCGGAGTACGTGCCGGCCGGCCGCCGCGCCGCGTCCGTCAGCGAGAACCGCTCCAGCAACTCGTCGGCCCGCGCCCGCGCCCGCTTCCGGGGCAGATCGAGCAACCGCCCGATGAGGTACAGGTTCTCCCACCCGGAAAGCTTCTCGTCGACGGAGGCGTACTGTCCCGTAAGCCCGATCACCCGCCGCAACTGCCGCGGCTGCCGCACGACGTCGTACCCGGCCACGGTCGCCCGCCCGCCGTCCGGCACGAGCAGCGTGGACAGGATCCGCACCAGGGTGGTCTTCCCGGCCCCGTTGGGCCCGAGCACCCCCATGACGGTCCCCTCCGCCACCTCCAGATCCACCCCGTCCAGCGCCTTCGTCGCGCCGTAGTCCTTGGTGATCCCCCGCACGGCCACCGCCGCGCCCCGGCTTCTCGCCTGTCCTTGCGTCATGGGCACGACGGTGACGGCGGCGGCCTACAGGTCACCGACAGCGGGACGACTCCACCGACAGGGGGCCGACAGCGGACCGGTACGGGGCAGCGGCACGGGGCGGCCCGCGGAAGCCGGACGAGCCGGGAGAACGGCGGCCCCCGCCGGCGGGGGAAGACCGGCGGGGGCCGCCCGGGTGTTGCCGCGGTGGTTCGCAGGGCCCTTCGGGCACGGCGTGCCCAGTGGGCCGCGGGGGCCGGCCGGCCCCGACGGTCAGTGGACCGCGTGTTCCTCCGCGGGGAACGTGCCGCCCACCACGTCCTCCGCGTACGCGCGCACCGCGCCGCCCATCACCTCGCGCAGGTCCGCGTACTGCCTGACGAACTTCGGGACCCGGCCGCCGGTCAGGCCCAGCATGTCGGTCCACACCAGGACCTGCGCGTCCGTGCCCGCGCCCGCGCCGATGCCGACCGTCGGGATGTGCAGGGTCCGGGTCACCTCGGCGGCCAGCTCGGCCGGCACCAGTTCCAGGACGACGGCGAACGCTCCGGCGTCCTGCACGGCCTTCGCGTCCCGCAGCAACTGCTGAGCCGCCTCCTCGCCGCGGCCCTGCACCCGGTAGCCCATCGCGTGCACGGACTGCGGGGTCAGGCCGATGTGCGCCATCACGGGGATGCCGGAGTCCACCAGCAGCCGGATCTGCTCGTGCGAGCGCTCACCGCCCTCCAGCTTCACCGCGCCGACCCCGGCGTCCTTCACCATCCGGGTCGCCGAGCGCAGCGCCTGCACCGGGCCCTCCTGGTAGGAGCCGAACGGCAGGTCGCCGACGATCAGGGCGCGCTTCGTGCCGCGGACGACGGCCGCGGCCAGCATGGTCATCTGGTCGAGCGTCACGGGCACGGTCGTGTCGTACCCGAGGTGGCAGTTGCCCGCCGAGTCGCCGACCAGCAGCACCGGGATCCCCGCGTCGTCGAAGACGGAGGCGGTCAGCGCGTCGTAGGCGGTCAGCATGGGCCACTTCTCGCCGCGCTCCTTGGCGGCGGCGATGTCCCGGACGGTGATGCGGCGGGTGCTCTTGCCTCCGTACAGTGCCCTGCTGCCGTCGGAGGGGTTGGGCTGCGCAGTCTGGGCAGCCGAAAGCTGCGTCATGGCAACGCTCCTCACAAGTCATCTCGAGGCGCCCTGACGGCGTCCCCGGATCCCTTACATGGTGGCACCTCGGGTGGGAGAGGGCCAGCGCCGGTCCTGTGACGCGTTCCACGCCCGCTCCGGGCCGGCGCGCCCCGCTCCGGCCGCGGCCGGAGCGGGGCGAGGGGCCGAATGTGCGCGTTTGGTCACAGACGGCACGCGGGGCGGTGCGGTCCGGAACTCGGGGTGTCGCCCCGTTCGTCCTCGTGCCCGTACGGCCGTCGCACGGCGGCGGGGATCGGAGTCGATCATCCCCTAGGGTCGTAGCGACGGGGGTGACGGTGCGCACGGCAGGCAGTGAGGCGACGGGTATGGCGCAGCAGGCGTACGTGAGGGACACGGGCAGCGACGACTCTCCTCCCGAGGGCCCACGCACCCGATTCCGGCGTCTGCTCGCCCGTCCCGGCGGCACCGGCCGCTGGAGCGGCACCGGGATCTGGCGGCGCGGCCTGGTGGTGGCCGCCGTCGCGCTGCTGCTCGCGCTGGTGATGCTGGCCCACGCGCGGATCCCCAACGCGGTGGGCAACCTCGGCAGCCTCACGGAGACCTTCCTGCCCTGGCTGGGCCTGCTGGTTCCCGTCCTGCTGGTCCTGGCGCTGGTGCGCCGCTCGGTGACCGCGCTGGTGGCGGTGCTGGTGCCGGCCGTCGTCTGGCTGACGATGTTCGGCGGGCTGGTCACGGACAAGACGGGTACCGGCGGGGACCTGACGGTGGCCACGCACAACGTCAACGCCGACAACCCCGACCCGTCCGGCACGGCCCGCGACGTCGCCGCCTCCGGCGCGGACGTGGTGGCCCTGGAGGAACTGACCGTCGCGGCCCTGCCGGCGTACGAGCGGGAGCTGGCCGGGACGTACCGGTACCACGCGGTCGTGGGCACCGTGGGGCTGTGGAGCAAGCACCCGCTGAGCGGGGTCGCGGACGTCGACATCAAGCTCGGCTGGAAGCGTGCGATGCGGGCCACCGTGACGACGCCCGCCGGGCCGGTCGCCGTGTACGTCGCCCACCTGCCCTCGGTCCGCGTGAAGCTGGAGGCCGGGTTCACCGCCCGGCAGCGCGACAAGAGCGCCGACGCGCTCGGCCAGGCCATCGCCCGCGAGCACCTCGGCCGGGTCGTCCTGCTCGGCGACCTCAACGGCACGATGAACGACCGCGCGCTGAACGCCGTCACCTCCCAGATGCGTTCCACGCAGGGCGCGGCCGGCAGCGGGTTCGGGTTCAGCTGGCCGGCGTCGTTCCCCATGGCCCGCATCGACCAGATCATGGTCAAGGGCGTCGAACCGGAGAGCTCCTGGACGCTCCCGCAGACCGCCAGCGACCACCTGCCCATCGCCGCCCGGGTGAGTGTCGACCCGACGGCCTCCTGAAACCGCCGGCAGGCGGTGAGGGGGGCGCGGGGGGTGAGGGGCCTGCCGGCGCATGGTGGAACCCTCCCGTCACACGGGGGAGCACGGCGCCCGGGAGGCCTTGCTCCTCGATGGGCCCATGGGGTCCTGGTCCCTCGGCCTCCCCGGTCCCTCTGCCCCTCCGGCCCTCGGCCCTCGGCCCTCTGCCTCCCCGGTCCGTCCGCCCCCGTTATGTTTTTCGCGGTCCTGCAAGAGGGCCGCTGGCCTCCGGGCCCGGCATGGCTGTTGCCCCGTGTCGAAGGGATGACCTGGGGGGTGGTGTCACCGGGTCCGAGGGGTGCCGTCGGAGACGCTGATCAGAGGT
>DASTDN010000460.1:0-7548 GCA_035710365.1 Streptomyces sp.
CAGGATCTCCGCCTCCGGATACAGCGTGGCGAGCGTGTTGCACAGCGGGATGGAGCCGCCCTGGCCCGCGTACTGCATCTCCTCACCCGGGTACGCCACGGCCATCGCGTCGGCCATCGCCCGGTACGCCGGACTCGTCGTGTCGGCGCGGAACGCCTGGCCCCGGCCGAGCTGCTCCACGCGCACCCGAGCGCCCCACGGCGTGTGCGCCTCCACGTGCTTGTGCAGCAGGGCCGTCGCCTCGGCCGCGTCCACGCCCGGCGGCACCCGCAGGCTGATCAGCGCGCGGGCGCTCGCCTGCACCGAGGGCGTGGCGCCCAGCACGGGCGGGCAGTCGACGCCGAGGACCGTCACCGCCGGGCGCGCCCAGATCCGGTCGGCGACCGTGCCGGAGCCGGTCAGCCCGACGCCGTCCAGCACCTTCGCGTCCTCGCGGAACCGCTCCTCCTCGTACTGGAGGCCCTCCCACGCGGAGCCGCCGTCCAGCCCGTCGATGCTCGTCGAGCCGTCCTCGGCACGCAGCGAGTCCAGGACGCGGATCAGCGCGGCCAGCGCGTCGGGCGCCGCGCCGCCGAACTGACCGGAGTGCAGATTGCCCTCCAGGGTGTCGACCTGCACCCGGACCATCGTCATGCCGCGCAGCGAGACGGTGACCGTGGGCAGGCCGACACGGAAGTTCCCCGAGTCGCCGATGACGATCGCGTCGGCCTCCAGCAGCCCGGGGTGCTGTTCCGCGTACCGCTCCAGACCGCCCGTGCCCTGTTCCTCCGAGCCCTCGGCGATCACCTTGACGTGCACCGGGACGCCGCCGGACGCCTTGAGCGCCCGCAGCGCCAGCAGGTGCATGATGATGCCGCCCTTGCAGTCGGCTGCGCCCCGCCCGTACCAGCGGCCGTCGCGCTCGGTCAGTTCGAACGGCGGCGTGGCCCAGGCCGCCTCGTCCAGCGGCGGCTGCACGTCGTAGTGGGCGTACAGCAGCACCGTGCGGGCGCCCTCCGGGCCGGGCAGATGGCCGTACACCGACTGCGTGCCGTCCGGGGTGTCCAGCAGGGCCACGTCCTCGAAGCCCTCGGCGCGCAGCGCGTCGGCCACCCAGCGCGCGGCGCCCTCGCTCTCGCTCCTCGGGAACTGCTCGAAGTCGGCCACCGACTTGAAGGCGACCAGCTCGGCCAGTTCCTCCCTCGCCCTCGGCATCAGTGAGGCGACGGTCTCGGCGACCGGATTCGACGGCATGGGCACGCTCCTCGTGGGTGCGACGGGCACGGGGTCGGGCGACGGGCGGCCGGGTGGTGCGGGAGGCCGCGCGTACGGTGTGTGCTCGCGCGGCCGGAACGCTCCCCGGCGCGGGCCGCACACACGGTCGATCCTCCCACAGCGACCTGCGGTGACGACCGCCGTAGGATGCGGGAGACATGGGGTCCCCCCGGCTCGCGCGACACCGGGGCCCGGGGACGCGACAGGCGGCGATCGGGAGCAGTAGAACATCGTGAGCAGCGAGCACTCTTCGGCGGACGACGTGCGGCAGGTGTGGGACGTCGTCGTGGTGGGCGCGGGACCCGCCGGGGCCTCGGCCGCCTACGCGGTGGCGGTGACGGGCAGGCGCGTGCTGCTGCTGGAGAAGGCGCGGCTCCCCCGCTACAAGACGTGCGGCGGCGGCATCATCGGCCCCTCGCGGGACTCGCTGCCGCCCGGTTTCGAGCTGCCCCTCCGGGACCGGGTGCACGCGGTGACGTTCTCCAGCAACGGCCGCTTCAGCCGCACCCGCCGTTCCCGCCAGATGCTGTTCGGGCTGATCAACCGGTCCGAGTTCGACCACCAGCTCGTCGAGCACGCCCAGAAGGCGGGCGCCGAACTGCGTACCGGCGTCACCGTCCAGCGCGTCGAGCAGCACGGCTCGGCCGTCCCCGACCGGCGCACGGTCGCCGTCGTCCTGCAGGGCGGCGAGACACTGCTGGCGCGGGCGGTCGTCGGCGCGGACGGCAGCGCCAGCCGCATAGGGGCGCACGTCGGCGTGAAGCTGGACCAGGTCGACCTCGGTCTGGAAGCAGAGATTCCGGTCCCGGCGACCGTCGCCGAGGACTGGAAGGGACGCGTCCTCATCGACTGGGGCCCCATGCCCGGCAGTTACGGCTGGGTCTTCCCCAAGGGCGACACCCTGACGGTGGGGGTGATCTCGGCGCGCGGCGAGGGCGCCGCCACCAAGCGCTACCTGGAGGACTTCATCGGCAGGCTCGGCCTCGCCGGGTTCGAGCCCAGCGTGTCCTCCGGGCACCTGACGCGCTGTCGTGCCGACGACTCCCCGCTGTCGCGCGGCCGGGTGCTGGTGTGCGGGGACGCGGCGGGACTGCTGGAGCCGTGGACCCGCGAGGGCATCTCCTTCGCGCTGCGTTCGGGACGGCTCGCGGGCGAGTGGGCGGTCCGCGTCGCCGAGGCGCACGACGCGGTGGACGCCCGCCGTCAGGCCCTCAACTACGCGTTCGCCGTCAAGGCGGGCCTCGGCGTGGAGATGAGCGTCGGCAAGCGGATGCTCACGCTGTTCGCGCGGCGGCCCGGGATCCTGCACGCGGTGCTGACCGGCTTCCGCCCCGCGTGGCGCGCGTTCAAGGACATCACCCGGGGCTCGACGACCCTGGGCGAGCTCGTACGCAGCCACCCGCTGGCCCAACGCGCCCTGACGGTGATGGACCGGCGGCAGCCGGCCGCGGAGCCGGCCCCGGAGGCGGGGCCCGAGGGCGGCGCGGAGCGGGAGAGGGAGACGGTGAAGGAGCCGGGGCGGGGCACGGAGGCCTGACCGGCCGCCCGCGCCGTCGGCGGACGGCCCGCCCGACGACACACGGGGGGCGGCGCGCGTACTCCCCGGGGAGTACGCACGGTCACCGCGTGCGGGTGACGCCGACGCGCACCGGCGGCGTCTAGCGTGACGGACATGGACGGACAGGGCGCGAGCGGGGACGGGCCGCCGGCGCGGCGGCACGGGCCCCTGCGGTGGCGGGGGTCTTCGTGGTGGGGGCGGCCGGGACCCGGCGGGGCGACCCACGGGGACGACGGCGGGCACGGCCCGCGGTGGCCGTGGCGCACCACCGCGCCGGTCACCGCGTTCGTGCTGGCAGGGTCGAACTTCGCGGCCCGCGCCCAGGAGGGCGAGCGGGCCGCGCTCGATCCCTTCGCCCACGTGCTGCTGCTCCTCGCGTGCGCCGCGCTGCTGTGGCGCACGCGGTACCCGGTGGCGGTGGCCTTCGGCACGGCGGGCGCCGCGATGCTGTACCTGGGGGCCGGATACCCGTACGGGCCGGTCTTCCTGACCGTCGCGGTGAGCTGCTTCAGCGCCGTGGTCGCGGGGCACCGGGTGGCCGCCTGGTCGGCGGCCGGGATGCTCTGGGCTGGCCACCTGCTGGTCGCGCACTGGCTCTACCGCCGGCTGCCGCCGGCCGGGGACGCGGCGGACTCCTGGAGCTCGGAGATCGTCGTGGCCACCTGGACGGTGGCGGTCCTCGCCCTGTCGGAGCTGGCCCGGGTGCGGCGTGAACAGTGGGTGCGGGAGCGCGCCGAGCGGGCCCGGGCGGCACGCCGCCGGGCCGACGAGGAACGGCTGCGGATCGCCCGCGAACTGCACGACGTCCTCGCGCACAGCATCTCCGTGATCAATGTCCAGGCCGGGGCCGGTCTCGCCCTGCTGGACTCCGACCCCGAGCAGGCGCGCTCCGCGCTCACCACCATCAAGGCGGCCAGCAAGGAGGCCCTCGGGGAGGTGCGGCAGGTGCTCGACACGCTGCGCGCCCCCGGCGACGCGCCCCGCACGCCCGCTCCCGGGCTCGGCCGGCTGCCCGAACTGGTGGCGCAGGCGGCGGCCGCGGGCCTCACGGTGCGGGTCACGGGCGAGCCGCCCACCCTGCCGCCGGGCGCCGACCTCGCCGCCTTCCGCATCGTCCAGGAGGCGCTGACGAACGTCGTACGGCACTCCGGGTCGCGGCACGCGCGCGTCCGGCTCGACCACGGCACGGACGTGCTGCGGCTGTGTGTGGACGACGACGGACCCGCGACCGGCGCCGACGCCGGGGGAGGCGGGAACGGGCTGGCCGGGATGCGGGAACGGGCCGCCGCGCTCGGTGGCACGATCGGGGCGGGGCCGTGCGACGGCGGAGGTTTCCGGGTGCTGGCCGTACTGCCCCTGAAGTCCGAGGAGGACCGGTGATCCGCGTAGTGCTCGCCGACGACCAGTCGCTGGTGCGGGCCGGTTTCCGGGCCCTGCTCGACGCCCAGCCGGACATCGGGGTGGCCGGGGAGGCGGCCGACGGCGAGGAGGCGCTGCGCACGGTGCGTGAACTGCGCCCCGACGTCGTCCTGATGGACATCCGCATGCCGGTGCTGGACGGCCTGGCGGCGACGCGCGGCATCACGGGCGACGCCGCGCTCGGCGACGTCAGGGTGGTGATGCTGACGACCTTCGAGCTGGACGAGTACGTCTTCGAGGCGATCCGCTCCGGGGCCTCCGGCTTCCTGGTGAAGGACACCGAGCCCGAGGAACTGCTGCGTGCCGTACGCGCCGTGGTGCGGGGCGACGCGCTGCTCTCGCCCGGGGTGACCCGCCGGCTGATCGCCGAGTTCGCGGCCCGCTCGAAGGAGCCCGCCGCCGCGGGCGCGCTCGCCGGGCTCACCGAGCGGGAACGGGAGGTGATGGCCCTGGTCGGCATCGGCCTGTCCAACGAGGAGATCGCCCGCCGTCTGGTCGTCAGCCCGCTCACCGCGAAGACCCACGTCAGCCGCACGATGGTGAAACTCGGCGCCCGCGACCGGGCCCAGCTCGTCGTGCTGGCCTACGAGTCGGGGCTGGTGCGGCCGGGCTGGCTGGGCTGAGGCCCTGCCCGTCTCCGCTCCCTTTCGGACCGCGGCGTGCGCTGCCGGAGGGCGGCCGGGGCACGGTCGCCGGAGACGCTCGGCATGGGGCGGAGGTTCCGCGGGGACCGGGCAGTCCGCACGAGTCGGGTCCGCCCCGCCCGGTCCGCCCGGGGGAGGGGCCGCCCGGCCGTCCGCGGGCCCGGCGGGTGCGGACAGGCCGATGGCCGGTGCCTCGGGCGGCACCGGCCATCGGTCGTGGGGCGGGGCTTCGGCGGTCACGCGGCGCGGATGCCGCCCGGCCGGCCGCCCGGGTCGTCCGGTCGCCTCAGAAGGCGCGGACGCGCGAGGCCTGCGGGCCCTTGGGACCCTGGACGACCTCGAACTCCACGCTCTGGTTCTCCTCAAGGCTGCGGAAGCCGTTGCCCTCGATCTCGGAGTAGTGGACGAAGACGTCCGGTCCGTCGGCGCGGGCGATGAAGCCGAAGCCCTTCTCGGCGTTGAACCACTTGACGGTGCCCTGGGTCATTTCTCGCTCCTTCTGGGAGTGCTGGATACGGGACCCGCACCGTGCGGCGCCCCGGGTCGGCCTGGACGCGACTTCTCCAGTTCCCTGAAGCAAAGCGGCGCCCGCGACGGCGTTCTTCGCGAGCGTGCGGTGAAACACAGACACAAAAACCTCGACCGCTCCGTAGAACCAGGTCCCGGCGGGATTCATTCCCGGGCCGCGCGGGATTTCCGCAGGGGGCCGGTGACCGGGCCGGAGGGGCGCCTGCCGCGCGCGGGCGGGGCCGTCTCCGGGACGCGTACGGCCGCCGTCAGCAGCGCCCGCACCTCGTCGACGACGCCCGTGTGCACGGGCAGCATCAGATGGCCCACGCCGCGCACGAGGACGTTGCGCACCAGCAGGTCGGGGTGGTCGAGGCGGCCCCGGTCGGGCGGGAGGACCGCCTCGTCCAGGTCGCTGTAGAACGCGACGAACCGGCTGCGGCACCCGGTGCACGGCTCCGCGAGTTCGGCCAGCAGTTCGCTGCCGGGACGCAACTGGCGCAGCACGGAGTGCGGCGGGGCCAGCAGCGCCACGGCCGTGCCGCCGTGCGGCGCCGCCAGGGTGATCACCAGGTCCACATGGGCGTCTCCGCCGAGCCGCTGGACGTAGTAGCGCGCGATCAGCCCGCCGAGGCTGTGCCCGACCAGGCACACGGGTTGCCCGCCCGCCTGCTCGCGGGCCTGTTCGACCTGCGCGGCGAGCGACCGGGCGGCGGTACGGATGTCCGGGTTGAACGGGTTGAACGTGGCGGTGAGGAAGGGGCCCGCGCCGCAGCCGCGCAACCGGTTCTGGAGCCGGGTGAAGATCGACGCCCGGTCGGACAGGCCGTGCACGAAGATCACGGGCAGTGCCGCGACCTCCGGCTCGCCCGGCTCGGCCGCACCCCGCGCCCGCCCGGCCGGTCCCAGCAGCCCCGCGCACCGACGCATTCCCCACAGGGCCGCCTCCAGCGGCATCCCGGCCAGCCGCATGCCGGCCCACCCGGTCTCCAGGGCCGCCCCCAGCACGGTGGCGACACCCGGAAGGGGAAGGCGCGGTCCTCGTCGCAACGGCTGCTCCCGTCATGGACGGACTACGTGCGGAACACGTAAGGGACATGAATGAACAATTATGTCCTGATATGTCGATCCGCCGAGTACCCTGTCCCATCGTTCTGAACCGGGCGGGCCACCCGCGGCGTCGCCCCTGATCACCGGGTGAGTGGCACGGCGCGAGCCGGGAACCCGGCGTGCCGACCCGTCCATGCCCCGGTGAGGAGTGACCACGTGACCGAGTCGCAGCACACCCCGCAGAACCCGGTGACGCAGCATCCGCGGCCCGACTTCCCCTCGCAGGATCAGCCCCATCCGGGCTGGACGGGACCGATGGACCCGCCGCCCGACCACGGTGAGGAGTCCTACCGGGGCTCCGGGCGGCTCGACGGCCGCCGGGCCGTCGTCACGGGCGGTGACTCCGGCATCGGCCGGGCCGTCGCCCTGGCCTTCGCCCGGGAGGGGGCCGACGTCCTGTTCACGCACCTCGACGCGGAGGCCGGCGACGCGCGCGAGACGTCCCGGCTGATCGAGGACGCGGGCCGCAGGGCGGTCGCCGTCGCCTGCGACATCCGCGAGGAGGCCGACTGCCGGGCGCTGATCGACCGGGCGGTCGCCGAGTTCGGCCGCATCGACGTCCTGGTGAACAACGCGGCGTACCAGATGTCGCAGCCCGACGGCATCGAGGCGATCACCACCGAGCAGTTCGACCGGGTCGTGCGCACCAATCTCTACGGCATGTTCTGGCTGACGAAGTTCGCGCTGCCGCACATGCCCGAGGGCGGCAGCGTCATCAACTCCACGTCGGTGCAGGCGTACAAGCCCAGTCCCCATCTGCTGGACTACGCGACGACGAAGGGCGCGATCGTCACCTTCACACAGGGGCTCGCCCAGATGCTCGTGGAGCGCGGCATCCGCGTGAACGCGGTCGCTCCCGGTCCGGTGTGGACGCCGCTGATCCCCGCGACGCTCCCGGACACCGCGGAGTTCGGCAAGCAGGCCCCGCTCGGCCGCCCCGCGCAGCCCGCGGAACTCGCCCCGGCGTACGTCTACCTCGCCTCCCAGGAGGCGAGCTTCATCACGGCGGAGATCCTCAACGCCACGGGCGGCACGCCGCTGCCCTGACCGGGCCGG
>DASTDN010000461.1:0-6764 GCA_035710365.1 Streptomyces sp.
CGCGCGAACGCGCGGGGGAGTCGGGGTACGAGGCGTATCACTCATCACGGGGGATGTACGTCGCAGTCCGGGGGGCAACGTGCGGGGGAGAGGCGGGCGCGGGGAGGGGACAGAGGGAGGGTTACGGGGGTACGGAGCTACGGGGGTACGGGGCTACGGGGCACGGGACAAGAGTGATCGCGAGGGGCGCAGAGGGTGGCGAAAAGCCGGGGCGGGGACGGCCCCGGGCGGAATCGGCCCGAGGACCGGGAGCGCCGGAGCCGGGAGCGTCGGGGCCGGGAGCGTCGAGGCCGAGGTCAGCGGGAGCTGAGGACGGCGAGGGCTGAGGACGGCGAGGGCTGAAGGCATCGGGAGCTGAGGACGTCGAGGAGAGCTGAGACCATCTGGGTAGCCGCAGGGGGAGGAGCGACGCACAGCCATGGGTGAGGTCTTCGCCGGCCGGTACGAGCTGGTCGACCCGATCGGGCGCGGCGGTGTCGGTGCCGTCTGGCGCGCCTGGGACCACCGCCGCCGCCGGTACGTGGCGGCCAAGGTGCTCCAGCAGAGCGACGCCCACTCACTCCTGCGGTTCGTCCGCGAACAGGCGCTGCGCATCGACCATCCGCATGTGCTCGCCCCGGCGAGCTGGGCCGCCGACGACGACAAGGTCCTCTTCACCATGGACCTGGTGGCCGGGGGTTCGCTGGTCCACCTCGTCGGCGACTACGGTCCTCTGCCGCCGGCGTTCGTCTGCACGCTGCTCGACCAGCTCCTGTCGGGCCTGACCGCCGTGCACGCGGAAGGCGTCGTCCACCGCGACGTCAAACCCGCGAACGTACTGCTGGAGGCGACCGGCACCGCCCGGCCCAGGCTGCGTCTGTCCGACTTCGGCATCGCTGTGCGGCTGGGCGAGCCGCGCCTGACGCAGACCGACCTCGTGGTGGGCACGCCGGGTTATCTCGCACCCGAGCAGATAGTCGGCGCCGATCCGGGCTTCCCCGCCGACCTGTTCGCCGTGGGGCTCGTCGCCCTGTATCTGCTGGAGGGCGCCAAACCGGACGCGAAGGCGCTCGTGCGGTACTTCACCGAGCACGGCACTCCGGGCGCGCCCCAGAACGTCCCGGAACCGCTGTGGCAGGTCGTCGCCACGCTGCTGCAGCCCGACCCGGACGCCCGGTTCCGCACGGCGACAGGTGCTCGTAAGGCGCTCGCCTCGGCCGCCGAGCTGCTTCCGCGGCCCGGTCCCGACGACGAAGTCGTCGAGATCTTCGATCAGATCGGACCGCTGCCACCGGAGTTCGCCGTCGACGGCCCGGTCGAACGGGCTCCGGGGGTGACCGTGCCGGGAGCGACCGGCACGGGAACCGGCGACGGCGCCTCCCGGAACCTGCCGCGGGCGTCCACGTCCACCGATTCCGCGTCGGGCCCGTCCCCGGACTCCACCCCGGGCTCCCCTGCCGCGCGTGCCGCACGGCGGTCGTCCGACGACGCGCCGCCGCCTCCGGGCCCCGCGCAAGCACAGGCACCGGCACCGCCACGGGCACCGGAGGCCGGATCCCAGACCGGCACACCCCCTCCGTACGCCCCCGGGCACCGGCTCCCGGCCAGCGCCCCGGGCCACGCCGCCGATCCGCGTACGCCCCCTCCGGACGGACCGGCCCCGGCGCCGCGGCAGCCGCCCTCCATGTCCGACACGGGGAGCTTCCACCTGCCGCCCCCGCAGTCCACGGCCACCACGGCCGCGACTCCCCGCCCGTCGACGGCTCCCCCGAACGCTCCGGACCACCTGCGGCAGCCGTACGCCGCTCCGGCCCCGTTCCCGGCCCTCGACGCCTCGACGGCCTCGTACACGGCACAGGCACCGCCCCACCAGGCAGCCGCGCCACCGTCCGGGGTACCGGTGCCGGGACCGGCGCCGACGCCTTCCGGGGCACGGAGTCACCGCGCCCGGCGTGCCCGGCGTCCCGGCCCTCCCGCCAAGGTCGCCGTCCCGCTCCTCCTCCTGGCGCTGGCCTGCTACGCCGTCGGCTTCTGGGCCCTGACCCGCGTCTGACACTCTGCCGCGGCCTGCCGGTGAATGCCCTCTGCGGCGGCCGAGCCGGTGAGTACCGGACTCAGGGAGCGTCAGCCCTCCGGCGCGCCGCGGCCGTCCACACGCCGAGCACCACCAGCAGGAGCGTCCCGGTGCCGATGCCGCCCGCGGCGAGAACCGTCATGGGAAGACCGCCGTCCGCCGCGGCGGGCGCCACCGCGGCCCCTTCGGCCGCCGCCGCCCGGTCCTGCTCCGTGACCTCGAACAGGCCCTGCGGCTCCGACTCCCCCGCGTAACCGGGCCCGGCCTGCGCGCCGCCGCGCACCCGCACGCGCAGCGTCAGCGCGTACGGCCCCTCGCCGAAGCTCTTGGCCACCTGCCGCGCGAGATGCACCACGAGGTAGTACGAGCCGGCGAACCGCACGGCGCTCACCTGCTCGGTGGGGGCATGCCGGTTGGCGTACCCGACGGGCGGCAGCGGGGCGAGGCCCGTCGTCACCGGGACACCCCCGTACCCGACGATGGTGTTCTGCACCTGGCCGCGCACCGGGTTGTAGAGCGACAGGTCGAGCGCTCCGAGGGTGTAGCTGCCGTTGCCGATCCCGTTCCCGTCCGGGCCGTCCAGTTCCGCGGTGGCGGACACTTGCTGTCCCCAGTCCACCGGCACCTTGTAGAACAGCGTCCCGCCGGGCGCGATGTCGGCGCGCCAGACGCCCTGACCGACGGCGGACGCCGTGGCGAAGCCCGCGCCGCCCGGAAGGCGTGCGGCCCGGCCCTCGACGGGCTCCGGTGAGGCGGAGTCCCAGCCGCCGGGCGCACTGGTGCTACCGGCCTTCGCCGGGCGCGGCTCGGACGCGACCGTGAGTTCCAGGTCCCAGGTGGCGGGGGAGGCGTCCGCTGGTCCGACGCGCTCCACGGACACGTCGTAGGTGCCGGCCTCCTGGCACCGCGACGCGCCCGGCGAGATCTCGCGCATGCCCCAGGCGGCGATCGGGTGCGGGCTGCGGGCGCTGCCGAAATCAGCGGAGGCGAGGGAACAGGACCCGTCCTCGGTGTCCTCGACGGCGACCCGGATCCCGTCGACATCGGCGACGGTGCTGCCCGGAGGGGGCACGGCGGTGGCGGAGACGTACGTACTGACGGCGGCGTCGAGTTCGAGACGGTAGTGGACCCTGCTCCCGGCGGGGAGGGAACTGCGGTACGTCGTGCCGGGCACCAGCCGCTCGGCGCCCCCTTCGTCGTCCGCGCCCTCGACCTGCCGGGCGCCGTCGGCGAAGTCGTATCCGCTGTCCGCGGCCTCGGCGGCGGCGGGGGCGGGCAGTACGAGGCAGGCGCACAGCAGGGCGACGAGGGCACCCGCGGAAGCGGCACGCCGCCCGGGCCCGGCAGGGCGCCGCGCACCCGGCACGCGCCCCGGCAGACGACGACCGCGCCACCACCCCGCCGTACCGCCACGCATGACTCGCACCCCACCCGTCGTCGCCACCGTCACCACCCACACACCCGAGCCCTGCGACCGGCCCGGGGCCGCGGCCCATCCTCCCGCGCGCCCCCACACGAGACCACCCTCATCAGCGCCCGGCCTCGGGCACGTCCCCGGTCCCTCGCCCCGAGCCCCGGTACAGGTCCAGGCCCCCGGCCCTCGGCCCCCGGACACACAAAACCCCGACCGTGACGACGGCCGGGGTCTGTTCTGATGCGGAAGTCGACGCTCACGAACCCGAGGGCACGGAGTCGGTCGCCTCCGTCCACAGGTCCTGCTCGGCGCGATCCGCCTGGATCTGGCGGTACACGAGGAGCCCGCCGATGGCGGCCAGTGCGACCAGGAGAAGCTTCTTCACCGCGCGACCTCGTCTTTCCTTGACGTTGGGGACTTCTGGCGCCCGACTATACACACCGGCCGATACCGATCGGTGACCTGGATCGGCCCTCAACTCCCGTCCGGCGCACAGCAGAAGGAGGGGAGTACTCCACTCCGATCGGAGGGTGATCACACCCTCACGGCGTGTGCGCTTTGCACTCTTTCCTCTCCATTCTCCTCCCTTTACTCCTCCTTACGCCCATCCGAGTGGTGTTCATCTGAACATCGTCGCGCCACGACCCGAGGTCCACCACTTCGCGCCGCTCATACACATCATGAGGAAAGTACGCAAATCGCCCAACCCGAAAGTGAGGGGCCATGGCCCGCACCAAGGTCATGAAGCTGTGGACCGCCGTCGTCACTGCCTTCCTCGCGCTGTTCGCGACGCTCGGACTCGCCACCACGAACGCCTCGGCGGCCGTACAGCAGACCGAGACCGCGCGCAACAGCGACAGCGAGCGCGACACCGGCCGAAACGTTCCCCGGCCGGCGGCCCGAACGGTGTCCTCCTGGTCCTGGACCCGCACCGCAGCCCTGCCCCCCACGATGAAACAGCGCATCCGAGCCGAGGCCCACGGCAAGTCCCCCCGCTGCCGCCACCGCCCGGACCAGTCCCCCGCGACCGCCGGCCCCTGCACCCCGGGCACGGCCTCCGAGGAACCCCTCACCCCCGAGGTCCCCCTCCAGCGCTGACCCCACCGCACACCCCGACTCGACACTCCCCGCAGTTCCGGCGCCTTGCGAACAGCACCGCCTCGCCGTGAAGAGACCCGACGGCCCGCACCGGCCGTCGGGCCTCTTCGCGCGTCTCCAGCCCCCACCCCATCGCCCCGCCCACCCGGCGCCACCGGCTCCCGACAGCCCGAACAGCCACCGGCCGTCCGGGGCCAGCACAGGACGGCCGGGACGCAGGCCACGCCGCGACACCCCTTCACCGGCCCGGCCTACCCACCCCCACACACACCAAGGGCAAGCCCTCCCTACAGACAGGTACCCCTACATCGCCGCACTCTCGGAGGTCGGCCTAGGATGCCGAGCGGCCAGGGGAGGGCGAACTCATGAGCGAGAGCCTGCGCAAGATCTTGCTGTGGGGGCGCGCCCTGCAAGAGTGGTGGTCGGACCGTCTGGGCAAGGAGATCGTCTCCACATGGGCGGCAGGCATCGTTCTGGGCGTTCCTGCCTGGATCTTCATCGAGATTCTCTGGCACCCGGATTCGATCTTCGGTGACGGCGGGCTCGCCGTGTTCGGGCTGCTTGCCGTCCTGGCTGTCGCAACGCTCTTCGCGTGGACGGGCGTCATGATCGTCCACGAGACGATCGCCGAGTCACGCGTGACCGCGGCCCGCACCCGGCACCGACTGCTCACGGTTCAGGTACTCACGGCCGGAATGGCCGGGTGGGCAGCCCTGCGAGCGATCTTGGTTCTGGGCCATCACGTGTCGCCGACCGTAGGTCTGATATCGGCGATTCCGCTGGCGGTTCCGTACTCACTCGCGTTCCTGGCACTCGTCATGCGCGAGGACGTCCGGTGGCAAGTGGTACGTGCCGTGCTCCCCGCGCCGATCGCCCTGGTAGTGCTGCTCCGGTTCATGTGACTCGGTGCGTGCCGCCTGGATGCATCTGCCACGGCAGCATCCTCCTCCTCAACCCACCACTAAACGAAAAGACCCCCGGCCCTGTCGGACCGGGGGTCTTTTCGTCTGGTGGGGCTAACAGGATTTGAACCTGTGGCCTCATCCTTATCAGGGATGCGCTCTAACCAACTGAGCTATAGCCCCGCCGCGCTCTGCGGGGTGTGTCCCGCGCGCTGACCCCTGAAGATTAGCGCACGAGGTGGGGAGTCCCAAAATCGGTTCTCGGGGGCGCGTCCGGGGCCGCCCGGCGCCGGTCCCGTGCCGTCACTCGTCCTCGGCCAGCGTCAGTTCCACGCCGCCCACGAAGCCGGCGGAGAGGTTGTAGATGAACGCGCCGAGCGTCGCGAGGGCCGTCGCGAGGACGACGTCGATGACCGCGATGACCGACGAGAACATCAGCACGTTCGGCAGGGACAGGAAGGACTGGAGGTCGAAGCCGTTGGACTCGTTCGAGCCGGTGGCCTCGGAGATCGTGCCGCCGACCGTCGAGAAGACGCCCATCGCGTCCATGACCATCCACAGCACCGCGGACGCCACGATCGTGCAGATGCCGAGGGCGATGGAGAGCAGGAAGCTGACCTTCATCACCGACCACGGGTCGGCCTTCGCCACCCGCAGGCGGGCCTTGCGGACCCGGGGCGTCGTGCGCGCGCCCGTGCGGGGTCGCCGGACGCCCGCGTCATGGTGGTCGCCGCTCTGCGGGGGGTAGGCCTGCGGCGGGTGGTAGGGCCCGCTCTGCTGCTGCGGGTGCCGCTCGCCGGGAAGGGGCGAGGCGGTGTCCTGACGGGCCGCCGGCTGCGGTCCGGGGGCCGGGCCCGCGCCGGCCGTGTAGGGCTGCCTCTGCGGGCCTCGGGTGTCCGTCACGGTTTCCCCCTGGGAGCCCGGCGTCTCGGGCGCGGGCGAGTCGGTCGCGGAGGGCTTGATCGCCTTCAGCCGAGTGGTGTGCGGGTCCTGTGCCTGCGCGGCGGAGCCACGGCCGTCGCCGTCCGTTCCCCTGCTGGTTCCGGCCGGTCCGGGGCCCGTGGCTCCGCTCACGCTGACTCTCCTCGTCCTACTCGGCCGAGGGCGCCTCACCCTCGTCCGTACCGCCGGCGGCGGCCTCGACCGCGGACTCGTCGGCGGCCGTGTCGCCGTCGACTTCCTCCGCCTCGCGCCCCGCCTCGGCGTTGCGGGCGACGCCGACCACGGCGTCGCGCTTGCCCAGATTGATCAGTTGGACGCCCATGGTGTCACGGCCCGTCTCCCTGATCTCGTTGAC
>DASTDN010000462.1:0-12036 GCA_035710365.1 Streptomyces sp.
GAATCGCGGTCGGCAAACTGGGACTCGAAGGTGACGAGCAGGCCGCCGATTTTCACGGCGGAGAAATGCAGGCCGTCTACGCGTATGCGCGTGAGGATCTGGACTGGTGGTCCGACCAGCTTCAGACGCCGCTGCGCAACGGCATGTTCGGAGAGAACCTGGACTTCACCGGGTTCGACGTCAACGGCTCGGTCCTCGCGGAGAAGTGGCAGGTCGGCGAAGTCCTGCTGCAGGTCATGGCACCTCGCATGGCCTGCGGGACATTCGGCGGCTGGATGCAGCAGCAGGGCTGGGCGAAGCGTTTCAACGGGGCCCGCCGCCCCGGCGCGTACCTGCGTGTCCTCCAGGAAGGCCGGATCTACCCGGGAGACCGCGTCGAACGCGTCTGGCGTCCCTCCCGCCACATCACGGTGGCCGAGTCGGTGGGCGCGATCCTGGACGAAGAGGACGTGCTGCGCCGCATCGTCGACATGGCGGACAACGAACCCGAGTGGGACCGCACGGCCATGATGTTCCACGTGTCGAACCGGACCCGGAACCGGGCGAAGGCACAGCCCCCGAAGGAGCAGGAAGCCGCGTCCCCGCCGGGGCCCGAGAGCGCAGACGGCTCCCATGCTTGACGTCTTCGGGGACTACAGCGCCCGCGATCCGTTCGAGGCGCTGGCCGGCGCGGCGCGGGGCTGCCCCTTCCAGGCGGCGGCGGAGAACGGCGGCCCCTACGCACTGCGGGCCGCCGATGTGCGCAAGCTGCTGACCAGCCGCGACGTCTGGTCGCAGCGGTCCACCGACCGGAGGCTGGCCGGCCTGTCGGAGCAGGACGCCGCACGGCGCACGGAGTGGAAGCGCTTCCTCTCCCACTGGCCGGTGTTCTCGGACGCCGAGTACCACGCACGGGCCCGCCGCACGATGGTCCGGCTCCTGCGCGGCACCGTGACGCCCGAACTGGTCGCCGCCTGCACAGAGTTGTTCGAAAGGCGGCTGGCCACACCTCCCGGCGAGAGCTTCGACTGGCTGGAGGAGGTGGCCCGCCCCACGGGCCGGGAGGTGATCGCCACCCTCGTCGGACGGGCGGACGCCGCCCGTCTGATCGGACTGAGCGAGGGCGTCATGGACGAGCTCGCCGCGGCCCACCTCGACATCGCCCTCATCGACCACGCGCTGGCGTCGGCGGAGGATCTCCGGTCCTGGCTGGAGTCCGCGCGGGACGATCCGCCGACGCCGTTCGTGGCGAGGCTCGGCACGGTGTGGGACGACCCGGACTACGGCCCCGAGTCGGCGACCGCGTTCCTGGCCCAGATGATCACCGGGGCCTACGACCCCACCACCACGGCCATGTGCGTGGTGGGCGAGCGGGTGGGGCCGCGGGCCCTGAACGACCTGCCCGTGACCGTCCTGCGCGAGGAGGTGTTCCGGCTGGCGACACCGTTCCGCTTCGCGACCCGCTACGCGCGTCGACCCATAGCGGTCGGCCCGTACCGGTTGGAGGCGGACGACCGGATCAACCTCTGTCTGGGAACGGCGAACCTCGACCCCGAGGAGTTCCCGGAACCCCTGGAGATCCGCGCCCGGAAGAACGCCTCCCGGGCGCTGAGCTTCGGCGCCGGCAAGCACTACTGCCCGGGGGCCCTCCTCGCCCGGACCGTCGTGGAGGCTCTGCTGACCTCGCTGAAGAAGGCGCAGGCCGTCTTCCAGCCGGAGCACGTCGAGCGGGAGCCCGAACTGCTCATGCTGCGCTACCGGAAGCTCCTGGGGTCACTCGTGCCCGCCGTCTGAAAGGGCCGGGCGCATCCTGCACCGCCTCCACCCAGCTCCGCCTCGTCACCTCCCCCGCCCGTGACGCCGGGACCGCGTCGGCGGCCGTCCGCCGCCGACGCGGTCGCGCCCGCCCTGCCGCGGCCGGTCCCGCCGCACGGCACCGGCACGGGGATCCCTCTTCCCTCCCCCCTTGGAGTCCGTGTTGAGCACGTTGATCATCGACACCGATCCCGGGCTGGACGACGCCCACGCCCTCGCCATGGCTCTCACCCCCTCCCCCAAGCGACCCACCGCCCGGGTGGGTGCCGTCTGCACGGTCGCGGGGAACGTCGGCATCGACGCCGTGACCGCCAACGCGCGATGGCTCCTCGGCGCCTTCGGGGAGGAGGCGGCCCGTGTCCCCGTGTACCGGGGCGCAGCCGGACCGCTGGCGGGGGAACGCGTCGCCGCCGCCGATATCCACGGCGCGGACGGACTCGGTGAGATCACGCGGTGGCCGGTCACCGAGGTGGAGGAGCAGGCCACACCCGCGGCCCTCGCGCTGGTGGAGGCCGCTCGCCGCGATCCGGGAGAGATCACGCTCGTCGCCCTCGGCCCGCTCACCAACATCGCTCTCGCCCTGCGTCTGGAGCCGGAGCTGCCGCGGCTGCTCGGCCGTTTCGTGGTGATGGGCGGCGCCGTGTACGGCATGGGCAACCTGACGCTCAACTCCGAGTTCAACTTCGGAGCCGATCCGGCCGCGGCCGACCTGGTGTTCGCGCACTTCCCGGACATCACGCTGCTCACCTGGGAGGCGACCCTGGACCACCCGTTCGCCCGGGACGACTTCGACTCCTTCTTCACCGGCGGCTCCCCGGCGGCCGCGAGCCTGCAACGGCTGGTGGACAACCGCTATGTGACCGACCCCGGGTACGGGCAGCGGCCGGCGTACTGGCGGGCCGACCCCCTGGCGATGGCGGTCGCCCTGGACCCGTCCGTCGTCACCAAGGCGGCGCGGCACCGGGTGTACGTGGGGTACGGGCCGGGCAGCGCGGCACACGGGGTCACCGCCGTCGACTGGCGGGACCTCCGCTCGGACCGGCCCCCGGTCACTATCGTGCAGGAACTCGACCGCCCGAGGCTGCTGGACCTGCTGCGCATCTGACGTCCCAGCCGCACCGGCCGACTGCCGCACAGCCACCCCAGGAGGAGCAGTGGAAACCGTTCACCCCGATTCCGAGACCGAGGGCGCGCTGCTCGACGCCGCGGGCATCTCTCCCGACCTGCCGACGCGGCTGGTGCGGCAACTGGGGTTCATCGCCGAGGTCGACCGTCTCAAGACCGTCCTGCGGATGAGTCCCCTCCTCGCCGCCGACCGCCGGGAGAACGACGCCGAGCACTCCTGGCACCTGGCGCTGATGGTGATGGTGCTCGCGGAGTACGCCGCCGAACCGATCGACGTCGAGCGGACGCTCAAGCTCGTCCTGATCCACGATCTCGTCGAGATCCACGCCGGGGACACCAATCTCTTCGACGACGCGGGCAAGGCGGACCAGTACGAGCGCGAGGCGGTCGCGGCGGACAAGCTGTTCGCCCTGCTGCCCGCCGACCAGGGCGCCGGCTTCCGCGCCCTGTGGGAGGAGTTCGAGTCACGGACGACCCCCGAGGCCAGGTTCGCCAAGGCCATGGACCGGCTCCAGCCCCTGCTGCTGAACGTCGGCAACGAGGGGGGGACGTGGCGGGGCCCCGGGGTCACCGAGGAACGGCTGAGGCAGCGCACGTCCGTCATCGCCGAGGGCTCGGCTCCCCTGTGGGACCTCACGGAGAAGATGATCGCGCTCGGAGTGCGCGAGGGCTGGCTGAAGAACGACGCGTGACGGCGCCGTCCCCTGCCCCGCCGCCCCGGTCCCGGAGCCCGGTGGGTGCGGGGGCGGCGGGCAGCGCCCGGCGGAGTTGACCCGGGCCGCGTCACCGGCCAGGGTTCGCAGCGGCGCGTACGACCGCTCCGCGCCGGAAAGGTGACTGTGTTGATCGGCATTTCGGACGTCGAGGCCGCGGCCGGACGGATCCGCGGGCACCTCGTCCGCACCCCGACCGTGCCGAGCCCGGGCCTGTCGGCGCTGCTCGGTGTCCCGGTCACGACGAAGCTGGAGCTGCTCCAGCGGACCGGATCGTTCAAGTCGCGCGGCGCGACGGCGAAGCTGCTGTCGCTGAGCGAGGCGGAGCGCGCCGCCGGTGTCGTGGCGGTCAGCGGCGGCAACCACGGCATCGCCGTCGCGGAGATGTCCGCCGCGCTGGATGTGAAGGCCACGGTGGTCATGCCGCGCACGGCACCCGCGCGGGCGGTGCGGATCGCCGGGTCCGCGGGCGCCTCGGTGCGGCTGACCGACGGCATGGACAGCGCGTTCGCGCTGGTGACGCGGTTGCGCGACGAGGGCCTGACGCTGGTCCACCCCTTCGACGACCCCCTGGTCGTCGCGGCCCAGGGAACCGTCGGCCTGGAGTTCGCCGAGGACCTCGGGGACGCGGCCGGTCCCACCGACGTCCTGGTGAGCGTCGGGGGCGGCGGGCTGATCGCCGGAGTGGCGGTGGCGCTGCGCGCCCTGCTGCCCGGCGTCCGGATCTGGGGCGTGGAGACCGAGGGCGCCGAGGCCATGTCGCGGGCCCTCGAAGCGGGCGGCCCGGTACCGGTCCCCCTGTCGTCGATCGTGTCGACGCTCAGCGCGCCGACCGTCTCGCGCCTGACGTACGACCACGTCGCCGCGCTGGTCGAGGAGGTGCTGGTGGTGCCGGACCGGGAGGCCGTGCAGGGGTCGCTCGATCTGGCCGAGCACGCCAAGGTGTGGACGGAACCGGCCGCCGGCTGCCTGCTGCCCGCCGCGCGGCGGGTCGTGGAGCGCGTCGGCGACGGGGCGCGGATCGGGCTGGTGGTGTGCGGCGGGAACGTGTCCACCACGGACGTGGCCACCTGGGCGGAGCGCTTCGGCCTGCGGTGAACCGGCGTCGCGGCACGGCACCGGCGCACGGGCGGTGAGGGGGCGGCGGCGCCCCGGGTCGTGTCGTGTGGATCGCCGCGGGCCCGCGACCACGGCACTTCGCGCCGTCGCCGCACCACCGAGGACGCCCGGTACGCGGTCCCGCTCCGCCCGGCGGTGCACCTCGTCCGGCGCCGCTGCGTCCCCGCGGCCCGGTCCACGGAGATCCCCGCGGCCCGGCCCGGGCATCGCCGCCGTTTCCCGGTGGCGCGGCGTGCCGTTTTCCCGCCCCGGCGGCGGGGACTCGCGAGCCATGGTGCAAATCGGATACACGATGATGACCGAGCAGGCAGGCCCGCGTGAGCTCGTCGCCCACGTGGTGCGCGCCGAGGCCGCCGGCTTCGACTTCTCCGTGACGTCGGACCACTACTTCCCGTGGCTGCGTTCCCAGGGCCACTCGCCGTACGCGTGGAGCGTGCTGGGCGCCGCGGCCCAGGCCACCTCGCGCATCCCCCTGATGACGTACGTGACGTGCCCGACGATGCGCTACCACCCGGCGGTCGTGGCGCAGAAGGCGGCGACCATGCAGGTGCTGTCCGAGGGGCGGTTCCGGCTGGGGCTCGGCTCCGGCGAGAACCTCAACGAACACGTCGTCGGCGGCGGCTGGCCCTCGGTGGACGTGCGTCACGAGATGCTGGAGGAGGCCGTGGAAATCATCCGCGCCCTGTTCGAGGGCGGGCACGTCAACCACCGCGGCACGCACTTCGACGTGGAGTCCGCCCGGCTGTGGGACCTGCCGGACCGGCCGCCGCCCATCGGGCTCGCCGTGTCCGGGCGGCGCTCCTGCTCCCTCGCGGGCCGGCTCGCCGACCTGGTGATCGCGACCGAGCCCGAACCGGAGCTGCTGCGGGCGTTCGACCGGGCCGGCGGCGAGGGCAAGCCCCGCATCGGGCAGCTCCCGGTGTGCTACGACCCCGACCGGGACGCGGCCGTCCGCCGCGCGCACTCCCAGTTCCGCTGGTTCGGCGGTGGCTGAAAGGTCAACTCCGAGCTGCCGCACCCGGACTCCTTCGAGGGCGCCACCCGGTTCGTCACGGAGGACGACGTGGCCGACGCCATTCCCTGCGGCGACGACCCGGAGGCCTTCGTGGCGGCGGTGCGCCCGTACGCCGAGGCCGGGTTCACCGAGATCGCCCTCGTGCAGGTCGGCGGCGAGTCGCAGCCGGCCTACCTGGACTGGTCGGAGAAGACGCTGCTGCCCGCGCTGCGGGACGCCTTCGCCTGACGGACGCGGTCCGGCTCACGGGACGCGTCCGTCCGGCGGGGCCGTCCCGCGGACGCCGGACCACCGCGTTCGACCAGGCAGGCGCCCTCCCGCGCCCCGGGAAAAAGCGTGGGCAGGGCGCATTTTCGGCGCTCAGCGGGTACTGGGTTGGTCTCAGCTCCGTACTCCCGGGAGGCCCGCCATGAACCCCGTCGTGCACAAAACCCTGGTGGCTCAGCTCCAGGCGGGCGAGACGGACCGCTTTCCGGTACTCGCCCACCTGACCTACGACGCCTCCGACCCGCTCGCCGTCACCGCCGTGTTCAGCCACGACGGCCGGGTGCTCGCCGAATGGCGGCTGGACCGGGCCATGCTCCACGAGGGGCTGCGCCGCCCGGTCGGGGAGGGCGACGTGCGGCTGCGCCCCGTGTCGTGCGGCGTGTGGGAGGAGGTGTGCATGGAACTCTACGGCTCCACCCACGCCGACGGCGGGCGGCAGCACGCCCTCGTGTTCTGGTGGGCGCCGGCCCTCGCGGGGTTCCTGCGCCGCACCCACGACATCGTGCGGCCCGGCCGGGAGAAGGTCCAGGTCGACGACTTCCTCGCGGACCTGCTGGCGGGGAGCTGAGACCGGGGCGCCGGCCGGACCGCGCCCGGGCCCGCAGGCCCGTTCCGGTGCCCCGGTCTCAGCGGGTCGTGTACCGCCGCCGGGTCCACAGCGGCAGCACGAACCAGCACAGCAGGTACCAGAGCACCACTCCCGTGACGAGCCACGGCACCGCGCCGTCGTGGGTGGCGACCCTGAGGATCAGCAGCAGCGAGGCCGCCGTGGTGGCCAGCAGCAGCACCAGACCGACGAACGTCAGCCGCGAGGCCCAGGTGACGGCCTGCGGTTTCACGCGCCGCCCCGACACCAGGCGGTGCAGGGACACCGGCCCGATGAGCGCCCCGGTGGCCGCCGCGCCCAGCACGACGGTGACGATGTAGATCGTCCGGTCCGCGTGCTCCAGCGTCGCGTACTTCGGGGTGAACACCAAGGTGAGGAGGAACCCGAAGAGGATCTGCACGCCCATCTGGGCCACGCGGACCTCCTGGATGAGTTCCTGCCACATCCGGTCGGCCCGTTCTTCCTCGGTCTCGTTGCGGCCCCTGCGCATGCTGTCGCCCGCTGGCACGTCCGACACTTCGCCTCCCGGTTCCGGCCCACTGGGTGTCTGTCCCTCCGCGGGTTCCCCGCCGGGGGAGAAGGTGTCCCGGCGGGGGCCGGCCCGGTGCGGCGGACTGCCGCTACCAGCGGCTCTCCACCTGCTCCCTGATCCGCCGCTCGTACAGGTCGTCGATCGCGGTGAGGGTCTCCCGAGGCAGCGCGGGCAGCTTCGCGGCGGCGGCGTTGGCGCGGGCCTGCTCGGGTGAGCGGGCGCCGGGGATGACGGTGGTCACACCGGGCTGCTCGATGATCCAGCGCAGCGCGAGCTGGGCCGGCGTGAAGCCCTCGGGCGCCAGTGCGGCGAACTCGGCGGCGGCCTCCACGCCGGTCGCGTAGTCGACGCCCGAGAAGGTCTCGCCCCGGTCGAAGGCCTCGCCGCGCCGGTTGTACGTACGGTGGTCGTTCGCGGCGAAGACGGTGTCCTTCGTGTACCTGCCGGACAGCAGGCCCGAGGCCAGCGGCACCCGCGCGACGATGCCGACGCCGGCCTCGCGCGCGGCCGGGAGCACCTCGCGCAGCGGCTTCGTCCGGAACGGGTTGAGGATGATCTGCACGCTGGTGACGTTCGGCCGGGCGATGGCGGTCAGCGCTTCGGCGCAGGTCTCCACGCTGACACCGTAGGCGGCGACGCGTTCCTCCTCGACCAGGGTGTCGAGGGCGTCGAACACCTCGTCCCTGGAGTACACGGGGGTGGGCGGGCAGTGCAGTTGGACGAGGTCGAGGCGGTCGACGCCGAGGTTGCGCCGCGAACGGTCGTTCCAGGCGCGGAAGTTGTCGAGGACGTAGTTCTCGGGAAGCTGGTCGGCGCGGCGGCCCATCTTGGTGGCGACCGTCACGTGCAGATCGGGCCTGCCGCCGAGGAACGCGGCGATGGTCCGCTCGCTGCGGCCGTCGCCGTAGACGTCGGCGGTGTCGAAGAAGGTGACGCCGGACTCGGCCGCGGCCTCCAGTACGGCCAGGGCCTGCTTGTCGTCGACGTCTCCCCAGTCGGCTCCCAACTGCCAGGTGCCGAGTCCGACGACGGAGGCGTGCATGCCGGACCTGTCGAAAGTGCGCTCGTCCATGCCGTCAGTCTGTCACCCGGTGCGCGAGGGCGCGGGTCCGCTCCCGCCGACGGGCCCGGACGCGCCCTCGCCGGGGTGAACCGCCCCCGGGCCGTCGTCGCGGGAGGCCAGCGCCCGGGTGTGCGCGGTGCGGGCGACCTTCGGACCCAGCCAGCGCTTGAGCCGCCGCAGCGCCTCAAGTCGCCCGGCCGCGCGGTCAAGGCGGTAGTAGAGCTGCGGCGGTACGTACGGCAGCAGCGGCGAGTGGCGCTGGCCGAGCAGGGCGAACATGCGCTCCGGGGGCAGGTCGATGTACCGGGTGAGGTGCTCGTACCACTGCGCGCTGTAGCGGGCGGCGCTCTGCACGGGCAGCAGGGCCGCCATGCGCCGCCGTTCGTACGCACTCAGGGCCCGGGGCAGCTCGGTGGCCGGGTCACGGAGCGCGTCGGCGAGGGCGATCGCGTCCCCGAGGGCGAGGGTGGTGCCGGCGCCGACGGAGTAGTGCGTGGTGTGGGCGGCGTCGCCGAGCAGGACGAGGTTGCCGCGGTGCCAGGTGCGGTTGGTGAGGGTGGGGAAGGTCAGCCACTGGGCACGGATGTCTCCGGAGCGGGCGATGAGGGGGTGGCCGTCGAGGACGCCCGCGAAGAGCTTCTCCAGCAGGGCGAGGCCCTCGGCCTCACAGGCTCGGTCGAGGCCCAGACCGGTCCAGGTCCCGGGGGCGCATTCGACGACGCAGGTGCTGCGGCCGGGCCGCTGGCCGTCGCCGCCTTCGTACCCGTATCCGTAACACCAGATCCAGCCGTGCTCCGTTTCCACGAAGGCGAAGGTGAACGCGTCGAAGACCTTGCCGGTGCCGAGCCAGATGTAGCGGTTGCGGCCGGTGGTGATCCGGGTGCCGAAATGGCCGGCGTGGCGGGTGCGCAGCGCGCTGTGCACGCCGTCCGCGGCGACCACGAGGTCCGCGTCGGCGGGCAGTCCGTCGGGCCCGGTGGCGTGTTCGAACTCCAGGTGGACGCCGAGGCGGCGGGCGCGCGCGGCGAGGACCCCGAGGAGCCGGTGGCGTCCGATGCCGAAGCCCTCGTCACCGCTGTGACGGACCGTCAGGTCCCGTACGTGGGCGACGCCGTCGCTCCAGCGCACGGACGCCTCGGCGAGGGCACGCGCGGACTCGGGGTCGCGGGCGCGCAGTTCGTCGAGCAGGCCGCGCCAGAAGGTGACGCCCCAGCCGTAGGTGGAGCCCTCGGGGTCCCGTTCGCGGACGGTGATGTCGTGGGACGGGTCCTGCCGCTTGAGCAGGATCGCCAGGTACAGCCCGGCGGGCCCGCCGCCGACGCAGACAACTTTCACTCGCATCCCCGCAATTCGCCCCATAAGCCGTTTTGCAGACGCAGAGTAACAGCGGGAGAGGTCACAGCCCGTCAAGGCGGTGACGGTGATTCGAGGCGGGGAGCCCGGGTACCCGCGCCGGACCTGTTCAGGAGGGCCAGAACAGAAGGCACAGAGGAAACAGGACCACAAGAGACCGGATCAGAGAACCGGAGGACAAGCGGCCGGAGAGCCGGACGACGCGTCCGGCGGGACGGCCGCCGAAGGAGGAGAAGCGCTGTGTCGCAGGTCGAGGAATCCATCGAGGTCGGCGTGCCGGTGCACACCGCCTACAACCAGTGGACCCAGTTCGAGACGTTCCCCGAGTTCATGGAGGGTGTCGAGCGGATCGAGCAGCGTTCGGACACGCTCACCCACTGGGTGACGAAGGTGAACGGCGTCCACCGGGAGTTCGACGCGGAGATCACCGAGCAGATCCCGGACGAGCGGGTCGCCTGGACCACGGTCTCCGGGCAGGCGAAGCAGGCGGGCGTGGTCACCTTCCACCGCCTCGACGACGGCCACACCAAGGTGATGCTGCAGATGGACTTCCAGCCCGGGAACGCCACCGAGAAGGTCGGCGACCGGCTCGGGTTCGTGAAGCGCCAGACGAAGGGTGACCTGGAGCGCTTCAAGCATTTCATCGAGCGGCGCGGGCAGGAGTCGGGCGGCTGGCGCGGGGTGGTCGCCTGACCGGCCGGCCCACGGGCCGACGGGGCGGCCGGCGGCCGCCGGGGGCAACCCCACGGGACGCCGGCCGCCCCGTCATGCCGTCAGGCCTCCGCCGTCCGGCACTCCGGATGGCCCCACCCCTGCGCGTTCTTCGCGATGGGCTCACCGGCCGCGTAACCCCGGCCGCACAGGCAGCGGCCGGGGAACTTCGCCTTGATCGTGCGCGAGGAACCCGCGGACGAGGAGGTGCGCGGCTTCGTGCCGGCCGGCCGGCGCCGCGGGCCCTTCCCCGGGGCGGCCGGGGTGTCGGGAGCGGGCGGGGGCGCCGGGGAGCCGAGGGCGCTGCCCGCGGGCTCCTGGACGCTCGCCGCCTGGCTCGCGGCGCGGTCGGCGAAGTCGTTGAGCCGGTCGCCGTCGACCTGGTGGGCGAGCACGTGCCGGAACTCCACGGAGCGCCCGGCGAGCAGTCCGTCGATGCGGACGACGAGGTCCTGGTTGGCGACCGGCTTGCCGGCGGACGTCTTCCACCCGTTGCGCTTCCAGTTGGGCAGCCAGGTGGTGACGGCCTTCATGGCGTACTGGGAGTCCATCCGGATCTCCAGCTCCACCGCCGGGTCGGTGGAGGCGAGCAGCCGCTCCAGGGCGGTGAGCTCCGCGACGTTGTTGGTGGCCCGGCCGAGCGGCCCCGCCTCCCAGCGGTCCGGTGTCCCGGAACTGTCGGCGACGACCCAGGCCCAGCCCGCCGGACCGGGATTTCCCTTCGAAGCCCCGTCGCACGCGGCCACCACACGTTCACGCATGGCCCCGATCATGCCACGTGCGGCCGGACCCCCCGGCGGCGGGCGACCGGCCCGGCCGGGGGCACCCGTCAGCCCACCTCGGTGAGCTCGGGCATCTCGCCCTCGGTCGTGGAGGTGTCGATGACGGAGAAGCTCGCGCCCTGCGGGTCGCTCAGCGCGGCGAACCGCCCGAACGGCGTGGTCATCGGCCCGAACCGCAGGACGCCTCCGAGCTCCGTGGCCCGCGCGACCGCCGCGTCGCAGTCCTCGACGGTGAAGTACACGTTGATGTACGGGCCGACCTGCGGCGGGAACTCCTCGCCCATTCTCATGCGGCCCAGCACGGTCGTCTCCCCCAGGTCGAAGGTGCGGAAGTCGACGTCCTCGTGCTTCATCTGCTTCGCCCGGTACGAGAAGAGCGTCGCCCAGAACGGGTCGGACTTCCCGGGCTCGCGGGTGAAGACCTCGGCCCAGCAGTACGTGCCGGGCTCGCCCGTGACGTCGAAGCCCTCGTGCCGGCCGGCCTGCCACAGGCCGAAGACGACACCGGAGGGGTCGCGGGCCAGGCACATGGTGCCGTAGTCCTCGACCTCCATGGGCTCCATCAGGACCTCGCCGCCCGCCTCCCGGACGCGCGCCGCCGTGGCGGCGGCATCGCGCGACGCGAAGTACAGGCACCACTGCGAGTGGCCCTCCTGGCCGGACATCGGCGGGACGACGGCGGCGACCGCCTTGCCCTCGACGTAGGCCTGGGTGTAGTTGCCGTACTCCGGCGCCGACTCGCCGAAGGTCCAGCCGAGGACACCGCCGTAGAACCGCTTGGCCTCCTCGACGTCACCGAACATCGCGTCGGCCCAGCAGGGAACGCCCTCAGGTTGTACCGCCATGGCCTCGCCCTTTCCGGATGCCACTGGATGACGTAAGAGTTTCGCGGGGTGATTCACGCCGTTTCCCGCCTTTCTCACGCTAGCGAGTCCCCGCCACCGCCGCCCGTCGG
>DASTDN010000463.1:0-15151 GCA_035710365.1 Streptomyces sp.
GGACGGCGACGGCTTCTCGGTCACCGTCGACGGCGCCCGCACCGAGGACGACGACTGGTCCCTCGTCCGCGTGGGCCTCGCCACCCGCGCCGCCGACGGCGACCGCGAACGGCCGCCCGCCGCCCTCACCTTCGTCATCGACGTCTCCGGCTCCATGGCCGAGCCCGGCCGCCTCGACCTCGCCAAGGACGCCCTCGGCAGGATGACCGACCGGCTCCGCGACCACGACTCCGTCGCCCTCGTCACCTTCAGCGACACCGCCGAGACCGTCCTGCCGATGACCCGCCTCGACGACAACCGGGCCAGGATCCACGACGCCGTCGACAGCCTGGAGCCCGCCGACTCCACCAACCTCGGCGCGGGCGTCGAGACCGGCTACGAGACCGCCGTCGAGGGCCTGCGCGAGGGTGCCGTCAACCGGGTCGTCCTCGTGTCCGACGCCCTCGCCAACACGGGCGACACCGACGCGGACAGCATCCTGGAGCGCGTCGCGGCCGAGCGCCGTGAGCATGGCATCACCCTCTTCGGCGTCGGTGTCGGCAGCGACTACGGCGACGCCCTCATGGAACGCCTCGCCGACCGGGGCGACGGCCACACCGAGTACGTGTCCGACGAGGAGGACGCGGCCGAGGTGTTCTGCGACCGGCTCCCGCAGAACGTCGAGCTGACCGCCCGCGACGCGAAGGCCCAGGTCACCTTCGACCCGGGGAACGTACGGGAGTTCCGCCTCGTCGGCTACGACAACCGGGCCGTCGCCGACGAGGACTTCCGCGACGACCGCGTGGACGGCGGCGAGGTCGGCCCCGGCCACACGGTCACCGCCCTGTACGCGGTGCGCACCGCGCCGCACGCCGAGGGGCATCTCGCGACGGCCACCGTCCGCTGGCTCGACCCGGGAACCCGCGCCCCGCACGAGGAGTCCGGTGCGGTGGAGGCTGCCGACCTGCACGGTTCGGTCTCCCAGGCGCCCGCCCGGTTCCAGGTGACGGCGCTCGCCGCGTACTTCGCGGACGCGCTCCGCTCCGGCGGCGGCCGGGAGAGCCAGACGACCGGCGAGCCTCAGGAGCACCGGGGCCGCCAGGACGACCGTGAGCACCGGGGGAGCGGTGACGGTGACGGCCGGGGCGGACGCCACGGCCGTCTCCCCGGGGCCCCGGCTCTCGGTGAACTCGCCGAGCGGGCGGCCGGCCTGGCGCGCAGAACGGAGGACGACGCGGTGCGTGACCTGGCGGAGGCCGTGCGGCAGGCGGACCGGTACGGAGCCTGAACGGACCGGCCCCGGGCACGGGTACGGGCGGTGCACCGGCCGTAGGCATTCCTCGTACGCACCGCCCGTATCCACCTGCTCATGCGCACCGGCCACGTGGGGCCGCTCAGGCGCATCGGCCACGAGGGCCGAGCCACGCGGGGTGGTCAGGGTCGAGCACGTGGGGCGGTCGCGAGGGGGCGAGCACGCCGGGCGGTCACGTGGGGCCGAGTGCGGGGGCGGTCGCGAGCACCGGCCGTGGCCGCCTCCTCCCCGCAACCCCGTCGTCCTCCGCGCGACGGCGGCCACTCCGCTCTGTGCCACCCATTGACCTTTCCTTACGTCTGAGTAAGTTGACTTGCCGGTAAGTAAGGGTGGGTGCGGGTGGTCGAGGACGGACAGACCACGGCGCGTCAGCCCAATCCGCGACCGGGAGCCGCCATGGGCGTACGCAAGGATCTGAAACGGGCGACACGGCGCACCGACCTGGTGCGACGCGGCGGGGTGGAGCTGGTCAGGGACGCCGCCGGTGCCGTCCGTGAGGTATCGGCCGCCCCGCTGGCCCCGCGTCCCGCCACCGGCAGCACGGCCGACATCCCGTACGCCAACGCTGCCGAGGCACCGGACGCCGTCGTGCTGCGGCGCGAACGCCACGGCGCATGGCAGCCCGTGACGGCGGCGGCCTTCGCCCGCGAGGTGACCGGCGTCGCCAAGGGACTGATCGCGGCGGGCCTCCGGCCGGGCGGGCGGGTCGCGGTGATGTCCCGTACGCGCTACGAGTGGACCGTCCTGGACTTCGCGATCTGGGCGGCGGGCGGCCAGAGCGTCCCCGTGTACGCCACCTCGTCGGCCGAGCAGGTGGACTGGATCGTGCGCGACTCGGGCGCGCGCCACGTCGTCGCCGAGACCGCCGCGAACGTGGCCACCGTGCTGACCGGTACCGCGGGGCACCCCGAGCCGCCGCGCGTCTGGCAGCTCGACGCGGACGACACCCCCGGGACACCGGACGGCCTCACCCCGCCCCCGGCCGTCGGCAGTGCCTCCGCCGCCGCTGTCGGTGCCTCCGCCCGCGCCGCAGCCCCCGCCGCCGGCGGTTCCCCGGCCTTCGGCGGTGCCCTCGGCGCGCTCATGGTCCTCGGCGCGGGCGTCCCGGACGAGGAGGTCGCCGAGCGCCGTGCGGCCCTGACACCCGACACCGTGGCGACCGTCTGCTACACCTCCGGCACCACCGGCCGCCCCAAGGGCTGCGTCCTCACCCACGCCAACCTGCACGCCGAGGCCGCCAACACGGTCGAGCTGCTGCACCCCGTCTTCCGGGAGGTCACGGGCCGGACCGCGTCCACCCTGCTCTTCCTGCCGCTGGCGCACATCCTCGGTCGCACCCTCCAGATCGCCTGCCTCACGGCCCGCATCGAGATCGGCCACTGCCCCGGCATCAGGCCGGACGAACTCCGCCCGGCGCTGCGCGCGTTCCGGCCCACGTTCCTGGTGGGGGTGCCCTACCTCTTCGAGAAGATCCACGAGACGGGCCGTGCGACCGCCGAGAGGATGGGACGCGGCGCCTCCTTCGACCGGGCGCACCGCGTCGGGGTCCGCTTCGGCGAGGCGTACCTGAACAGGATCCTGGGGCGCGGCAAGGGGCCGGGGCCCGGACTGTACGCGGCGTGGGCGCTGTACGACCTGCTGGTGTACCGGCGCATCCGCAAGGAGATCGGGGGCCGGGTCCGTTACGCCATCAGCGGCGGCTCGCCCCTCGAACGCGACCTCAACCTGTTCTTCTTCGCCGCCGGAATCGTCGTCTACGAGGGCTACGGCCTCACCGAGACGACGGCCGCCGCCACCATCGTGCCGCCCCTGAGGCCCCGCCCGGGCACCGTGGGCCGCCCGGTGCCCGGCACGTCCGTGCGCATCGCCGACGACGGGGAGGTGCTCGTCCGGGGCGGCATCGTCTTCGGCTCGTACTGGAACAACGCCGCCGCCACGGATGCCGTACTCGACGCCGACGGCTGGTTCGCGACCGGTGACCTCGGCGCCCTCGACGAGGACGGCTACCTCACCATCACGGGCCGCAAGAAGGACATCATCGTCACCTCGGGCGGCAAGAACGTCTCCCCGGCGGTCCTGGAGGACCGGCTGCGCAGCCGCCCCCTGGTCGGACAGTGCGTCGTGGTGGGCGACAGGCGGCCCTTCGTGGGGGCGCTGATCGTGCTGGACCCCGAGGCCGTCGCCCACTGGCTGTCCGTGCGCGGGCTGCCCGCCGGCACGCCGCTGTCGGAGCTGGTCCGGGACGAACGGCTGCGCGCCGACATCCAGAAGGCCGTCGACCACGCGAACGAGGCCGTCTCCCGGGCCGAGTCGATCCGCGCCTTCACCCTGGTCGAGGGCGAGTTCACCGAGGACAACGGCCTGCTCACCCCCTCGCTGAAGGTCAAGCGGCACGCGGCGGTGAAGGCGTACGCGGCGCAGATCGAGGCGCTGTACGGCGCGTCCTGACCTCCGGTTCCCCGGTGTCCGCCCCGTTGGGGGAGGCGCGCGGCACGCCGAACGGCGGCGCACCGGGGGAGGAGGCGAAAGCCGGTGACCCGCCGTTCGGGCGGTACGCGCAGAGCGGCGCCCCGCGGAAGGCGGGGGCCTTGCCGAAGGCGGGTGCTGTGGGGAAGGGGGGCACTGTGGGGAAAGGGGCCGCCGTGCGCGGGGGAGTGTTCAGTTGGCGCCCACGGCGCTGCTGGACAGGGCCGGGGCCTCGCCGCACTGCGGGTTCAGCGGGTTCAGCGGGTTCAGGGGGCTCAGGGGGCTCAGGGGGCTCAGGGGGTTCGGCGGGCCCGACGGGACGGGGAGGTCCTGGAGGGCGGCGGCCGGGACGAGGCCGACGACCGAGCCCACGTCGGCCCTGGCCGGCAGGCCGACGCACGGTGTGCGCAGCGCGCCCCGCAGGAGGGCCGTCTGAGGCCTTGGGTCACCGAAAGCGGCCGGGGCACCGGATTCCCGCGCGGCACCGTGCCCGCCGACGGCCGTGGTGCCGTTGTCCGTGCCGGCGGCCTGCGCCTGCGGTGCGGTGGCGGCCGGGACGCCCACGACGGACGCGGCCATCGCGGCGGATGCCATAACCTTCTTGATCACTTGATGGTCCTTTCTGATAAAACCCCGGCCATCGGAGTGCTCTGGTCAACTTCCGGGCGGCCGGATGGTTGCTCCTGTTCACTCCGAAGGAGCACCTCCGCCCCTCACCCGGTCGGGTGGTGTTCGTGGGATTCCGGGCAATTCCGCGGGCCCGAACGGGGCGATCGGGTGACTTTCCGCAACCCCGTCCCGTGGCCGCTGTTGATGCGAGTGCAGAAACATCCGTCCGGGCGGGGGGAAAGGAAAGCGAAATGCTGAAGAAGGCCATGGTCACGGTGGCGGTCGCCGCGTCCGCCGCCGGTGTGCCGGCCGCGGCGGCCCCGCAGGCGCTCGCCCTCGGCGGCGGCACCGGCACCGCTGCGGTCGGCGGCGACGCCGCCCCAGTGGCGCTCGGCGACCGGATGACCAGGGGCGGCATGAGCCTGCGGGCGGCGCTGGAGAGGACGTCGCCGCACACGATGTGCGTCGGCGTGCCGGCCGTGGCCGACGTCGGCTCGCTCGTCGGAGTGCCGGCGCCGGTCGCGCCCCAGGAGCCCGCCGCCGCGTCCTCGCCGCCGAGCCGGACGTGCGCGGAGAACTCTCCGCGGGCGCCGCGGGTCATGGGCGAGGAACCCCTCTCCGGCATCCGGGACGCCGTCCCGGCCCTGTCCGGCAACGGCGGCACGGAAAACGGCAGAACAATCCGATGAACAAATGTGTTGTGCGATGTTCATTGGTGTGACGGCAATCGGGTGAATCACTCCGCGCGAAGCCGTTCCGCAGTTTCTTCGGCCGTCCCTTTCTCGTTATCGCTGCGGCACAGGTCATGGTGGGCACGGCCGCAGAGAAGGGACAGCGCATGGAGAAAGAGCGCGACCGTCGCCGCGGACGCGACCACGGCCCTCGGCCTTGCCTTCCCGGCCCTCGCGGATTCCGGTGCCGAGGGCGTGGCCGTCGGTTCGCCCGGTCACCGGTCCGGCACGTCACCCGCGTTCCGGTGCACGTACCGGTGAGCGTGTGCGGCCTCACCGTGACCGTCATCGGGGTGCCGAACCCCGCTTTCGGCAACCGGTGCCTGAACGACTGACGGTGCGACGCACCGGCCGCCCCGCGGCGGCACGGCCGGCCCGGACAGCCCCGTGCGTGTTCCGGGAGCGGCCCTTCCCATTTCTTCAAGCAGGAAGACCACGAGAATGCGACAGACCCTGAGCAGGGGAATGGTCGCGGCGGCCGCCGCGACGAGCGTTCTGGCCCTGTGCGGCAGCCCCGCCTTCGCCGACTCGGACGCGGTCCGGTCGTCCGAGCCGGGCTCGTCGGCGCAGGAGTCGCCGGACGGCGCGCCGAACGCGGCCGCTACGTCCCTGGAGGAGTCGTACGGCGACGCCGCCGACTACGGCAGTGACACCGCCCACGGCGACGGCGCCGGGTACGGCGGTGACGCCGCCCACGCCGACGACGGCGACACCGGGGACGAACGCGGCGGCTCCGGCTCCGGCGGCGCGTCCGCCGAGGCCGTCACCGAGGGTTCGCCGGGCGTCGCCTCCGGCAATGCCGTGCAGGTGCCGGTGGAGGTACCGGTCAACGTGTGCGGCAACACCATCGACGTCATCGGCGTCCTCAACCCGGCCGTCGGCAACAAGTGCGCGACGGGCGGCGGTACCACGCCGGTCGAGCCGCCCACGTGGACGCCGCCCGGGCCGCCGTCGACTCCGCCGGCCGCGGCCCCGCCGTCGACGCCCCCGGCGCAGGCCCCGCAGCCCACGCCCGCGGGCGATCAGAAGCCCCCGGCGCTCGCCGAGACCGGCAGCGAGGCCACGCTGGGCGCCGCGGCCGCGAGCGCCGCGCTGATCCTGGGCGGCGCCTTCCTCTACCGCCGCTCCCGCGCGGCGTAGCAACCCCCGGGTGCCGGACGGAAGCGGTTCGTCCGGCACCCGCGCCGCGACCCGCCCCCGCCCCTCACCACTGCTTCACGGGCGGGGGCCAGCGGCGCATCAGCAAGCCGCGGCGGCGGCCCGGCGACGCGCACAGTGCCCGGGTGAACGCGGATCAGCCGCCCGACCACACGCTGACGGCCCACCGCCCGCCCGTCCGGCCCGGGCCCGTGGAATGACGCCACCGCCCCTCGTGCGAAGCCGCCCCCTGGGTGAAACCCGACCTCAGGGCGGCGGCGACTTCCGGCAAGCCCTGTCCGGCTCGCCACCGCTCCCGCCTCCGGCCCACGCCCCCGCCACCGCTCCCTCCGCTCCCGCCTCCGGGCTCCGCCACCGGCCGCGCCTCGGCCCCCGGCCCGGCATGCGAGCGGTCCCACATCCCGCGGCATACGAGCGGCCCCGCACCCGCCGTACGAGCGACCCCGCTCCCCGTACGCGAGGTGCCCCGCACCCGCGGCCGAACCCGCCCCGCAGCCCCAGCAAGCGAGCCGCGAGGACCCCGCGGACCGCCGCCCGAGCCGTCCCACACCCCGCCACGCCCGGCCCTCCGCGACCGGGCTTCCCCGCGGCCGCGGCCGGTCCCGGCCCGCCCAGCCGCGGGCGAACCGTTCTCGACGTACGCGACGTGGTGGATCCGCCACCCCGTCCCGCCCGGCCGCGGGCGAACCGCTCGCCACCGGGGCGCGGACCCCCGGGCCTCGGCGGCCGGATCGGGTACCCGCCCGGCGGGAAGCCGTGCCCGAGCCTCGACCGGTGACCGCCCACCCGGAGACCGCGGCCGGGCGAACGCGGCGCGGCCGGGCGAAGGCGGCGCGGCGGCTCAGGGAGGCCCGGCCGGGTCAGGAAGGCCCGGCCCAGGCGGCGGTGTCACGGCGTTCCCGGAGGCGGCGCAGCACCTCCTTGCCCCGGCGCCGCGCGGCCACGTCGCCCAGCACCGCGGCCATCAGCGGCGCCGTGCGGCGCCGGGCCAGCAGCAGCCGCCGGCTGACGACCGGGTCCGGATGCCAGTGGCGCTTGTACGGCTCGTCGCCCCGCAGCAGGCTCAGCGCGTCGTACGTGCCGTCCTTGACGTGTGTGGTGCACGCGTCGAGCAGCATCACCGCCACGTCGGCCTTGTGCTGCCGCAGCACCGGGTGGGCGCCGTAGAGGTAGCAGCCCGCGAGCCGGGGCGACAGCAGCGTCACGTCCACGGCCACCACGTCACCGGACGGACCGCCGGCGCCGGCCCCGGCCGCGCCGGGCATGCGGAACTCGGTGACCACCGCGTCCCCCGTCCGCGCCATCGCCCCCACCGACCGCACCAGATGGGCGCGGAACCGGGCGCGCAGGTGCTCGGGCGTCACGTTCCGGCCGCGCCACTGCATCCGGTGCAGCTCCAGCAGCCGCTCCAGCGCCGCGCCCACCGCGTCCGGGCCCACCACGTGCCGTTGCACGCCCAGCGCGTCCAGCCTGCGCAGCTTGGCCCGCACCCGCTGCTGCGCCTTGGCCGACGGCAGCCGGGCGATCAGCTCCCGCATCGGCACGGCCGGGAGTTCCAGGCAGGGCGAGTCCGCCACCCGGTGGCGGGGCCCGCGCCAGCGCGCGTAGACGCGTTCGGCCGCGCCGCCCGGCCGGACCTCGCGCAGGTCGATGAGCGCGGTGCGGGCGGCGGCGGACAGCGCGTCGGTGAGCGCCGCGACCACGGGTTCGCCGCGCTCGCCGTCCACGAGGACGTCGCCGTAGTCGGAGATCGCGCCGCCGAGCGGCACCAGGGCCGGGACCGGCCGCCGCACCTGCATCAGGGGCGCGGCGGCCACGAGGGCGCGGTCCGGCCCGTCGTCGTACACCAGCAGCAGCCGCAGCCGCCCGTGCTCGCCGTACGACCGCCACCACGAGTGCAGCCAGGCGTGGCTCTGGAAGGGGGTGGCGGTGGGGCAGCGCCGGTACAGCCGGTCCCAGTCGGCGGCGAGCGCGGCGAAACCGGCCCCGTCGGTGACGAGCCGGGCGGTGAACGCCGTCACGGCTGTCCGTGCGCGTCGGGGCCGGTGACAGCACCGGAGGCGGCGGCGTGGGGCGTGGTGGCGGGTCCGGCCGGGGCCGGAACCGGGGCGGGGGCCGGGAGGGGCCCCGTGCCGGGCTCGGCGGCCGTGCGGCGCGGGCGGGCCAGCAGCACGAGCGCGCCGAGCAGGCCGCCCGCGCTCGCCCCCACCAGTCCGGTCGCCCCGGCGGACGCCGACGACGGCTCGCCGGGCACGGTGGCGCGGGCGAACAGCCGCAGCGTCACCGCCGCGCCGCCCTCGGCCCCGGCGGCGCGGGCGGAGTGCCGGGTCAGGGCGCGGGAGACGGCGTTGGCCATGCCGGCCGCGCGGCCGGGGCGCGCGGAAGTGGCGGTGACGGCGATCACCGGCGCGTCGGGCGACGTCGAGATGCGGACGCTGCGCCGCAGGGTGCGCACCGGCACGCCCGCCCGCGCCTGGGCGTCGCCGAGCACCGCGAGCTCCATGGCGGCCCGGCCGTAGGCCTGCGCGAAACCCAGCGCCGTCAGCGGGTCGGACCTCTCCGTGGGGACGGCGACGACGTAACCGGTGGCCGTGTAGGCGGGCGGCGTCAGCACGCCGTACCCGCCGCCGGACAGTCCGCCCGCGAGGACGCCCGCCGCGATCAGGGACCAGGGCGGCAGCGCCCGCGCTCGGGCCGGGAGGCGCGCCGGCGTGCGCCTCCGGGCTGCGTCGGCGGCGACGGAGGCGTGGGCGGTGCGGGCGCGGGCGTCGGTCATGAGGTGCCGGCTTTCTGGCGGGAGGGGGCGGGGGAGAGGGCCTTCGCGTACACGTCCATGAGCCGGTCGGCGCTGCGGGTGATGCAGTAGTGGCGGGCGGCCTCCGGCACGTGGCGCGGGCGCGGGTCACGCCGCCGTACCTCGGTGAGGGCGCGGGCGAAGGCGGCCGGGCCTCCGGTGACGCGCCGGGCGTCGGCGGGTGCCGTGCGCGGGGGCAGGTCCTCCAGCGCGGGGCAGGAGGCGTACAGCACGGGCAGCCCGGCGGTGAGCGCCTCGACGACGGCGAGGCCGAAGGCCTCCTCGGGGGACGGCGAGACGAGGACGTCCATCGCGCAGGCCAGCGCGGGCAGCGCGGGCCTGCGGGGACTCTCGGGCACGACGGGACGCTCACCGGTCAGCAGGACCCGGTCGGCGACACCGGCCCGGTGGGCGGCGCGGCGCAGGGCGTTCTCCTCGGGGCCGCCGCCGACCAGCAGCAGCCAGCAGTCGGGCGGCAGCAGGGCGAGCGCGCGCACGGCGGTGTCGAAGCGTTTGCCCGCGGTGAGCCGCCCGATGCCGCCGACGACGTAGGCGTCCGGGGGCAGGCCGAGGCGGCGGCGGGTGCGCTGCCGTACGGCGGGGTTGAAGCGGAAGCGGTCCAGGTCGACGCCGTTGGGGACGACCGTGATGCGTGGCGCGGGTACCCCCCAGCGGGCGAGGCGGGCGGCGACCGTGGGGGAGACGGCGACGGTGGTGCGGCCCAGGCGTTCGCCGGCCAGGTAGAGGGCGCGGACGCCCGCCGACAGGGGGCGGCCCTCCATCTGGGTGTCGCCGAGGGAGTGTTCGGTGGCGACGACCGCGCGCACGCCCGCGGCCCGGGCGGCGACCCGGCCGTACAGACAGGCCCGGTACAGGTGGGTGTGCACGAGGTCGTAGCGCCCGGAGCGGATGAGGCGGACCAGACGGGGCAGTACGGAAAGGTCGCGGTTGTCGGACATGCCGAGGTGGGTGACGCGCACGCCGTCGTCGGACAGGCCCGCGGCGACCGGGCCCGGGTCGGTGAGCGTGACGACGTCGCACTCGACGGGCAGGTGCCGCAGCAGCAGCCGCAGTTGCTGCTCGGCGCCGCCGACACCGAGACCGGTGATCACGTGCAGGGCCCTCACCGCGGCACCCCCGTCATGATCTGACGCTCCGTCAGGTCGGCGACGGGGCGGCGGCGCAGCCGGTGCAGGCGGTGTTTGAGGAACAGGCGCACGGCGGTGTCGTGCTGCCCGACGTACACGCGGGGCAGGGCGTACCGGCCGCCGAGACCGCCGGGGTCGATGGCGCACGCGTACGTGTACCCGGCGTCCCGCACGGCGTCCGCGGCCCGCCGGTCGACGCTGCCGTACGGGTAGCAGAACCCGGCGACCGGGCCGCCCGTCACCTCCTGGAGCCGGGCCCTGCTGTCGGCCACCTCGGCGCGCAGCACCGCCTCGCCGGACCGGGTGAGGTCCACGTGGGTCAGGCCGTGCGAGCCGATCTCGATGCCCTCGGCGGCCGCCCGGCGGACGCCGTCGGCGGTGAGGAGGGGTTTGCGCGGGCCGAGCGGGTCCCAGGCGTTGTCGCCGCCGAGGCGGCCCGGCAGTACGAACAGGGTGGCGCCGCAGCCGTGACGGCGCAGCACGGGGAGGGCGTGGCCGAGGAAGTCGGCGTACCCGTCGTCGAAGGTCAGCCCGACCAGGTCCCGGCCCCCGCCCCGGGCGCGCGCGGCGAGCAGGTCGGCCACGGACACGCCGCGCAGCCCCCACCGCCGGAGTCGGCCGAGCTGTTCGTCGAGCCGGCCGGGTGTGACGGTGACGCGGTACGGGTCGTCCGAGCAGTCGCCCACGGAGTGGTACATCGCCACCCAGGGCGCGGGGAGGCTGCGGGGGGTTTCGGGGGCATCGGCGGATGCGGTCATGGGCGAGCCTTCCGGTCACGGAGCGGACGGGGGAGTCAGGGGAGGGGGAGGGGCGGCGGGGGAGGCGGAGAGGGGTGTGGCGAGGCCCCGGAGGCCGGGAGCCCGGCCCGCCAGGACGAAGACGGCGGCGAAGACGGCGGCGACGGCGCACGCCCCGGCGGCCAGGGCGGGCAGCGGCGCGGCGGCGTACGCGGTGGCGCACCGGGCGGCGTACGCCCCGGCGGGTGTCGCGGCCACCGCGGCGAGCAGCGCCCTGACCAGGCCGCCCAGGACCCGGCGGACCCGGACCGGCACGCCGCGTGCGCCCAGGCCGCGCAGCAGGAGCGCGGCGGTGACGGTGATGCCGGCGGCGTTGGCGGCGGCGATGCCCGCGACACCCCAGGGGCCGACCGCCCAGCCGCCCGCGCCGGCGGTCACCGCGATGCCCGCGCCCATCGCGCCGAGCGGGTACCAACTGGGCCGGCCCGCCGAGAAGTAGGAGCGGACGAGCGCCCCGACCACGGTCTGGGCGAGCAGCCCCAGCGCGTACACCCGCATCACGCCCGCCGTCGCGGCCGTGTCGCCGGGCGTGAACGCGCCGCGCTGGAAGAGCAGTTCGATGATCTGCGGCGCGCAGGAGACGACCGTGGCCGCGCCGAGCAGCACCACGCAGGCGGCCAGCGCCACGTCGCGCTCCACGCGCGCGCGTGCCCGCTCGGTGTCGCCCTCGGCCACCGCCCGCGCCACCAGCGGGAAGGTGACCGTGCACAGCATCAGCGACAGGGTCATGGGGATCTGGGCGACCTTCTGCGCGTAGTTCAGGTGGGAGATGGCCCCGGCGGGCAGGGACGAGGCGAGGAACCGTTCGACGAGGACCTGGGCCTGCCGGCAGAGGGCGAACAGCAGCACGGCAGCGACCAGCGCGCCCCCCATCGGCGTCCCGCCCGCCCCGCCGGCCGCCGCGGGGGGCGTGTCGCGTCGCCGCACCTGCCGCCACAGCCCGGGCAGTTGCACGGCCACCATCAGGCACCCGCCCGCCGCGACCCCGGCCGCCGCCGCCCGCACCCCCCACCGGCCGCCGAGCGCGACCATGGTCGCGATGATCCCGGCGTTGTACGCGATGTAGATGGCGGCCGGGGCGACGAAGCGCCGGTGGGCCCGCAGGGCGGCGCTGCAGTACCCGGCCAGCCCGAAGCTCAGGACGCAGGTCGCGGTGAGCCGGGTGCAGTCGACGGCGAGCCCCGGGTCGGACAGGCCCGGTGCGAGGACCGCGACGAGCCCCGGCGCGGTGAGCGCGATCAGCGCGGCGACGGCGGCGAACGCCGACGCCAGCCGGGGCAGGGTCGCCGCGACCAGCGCGCGCACCGGGTCGCCGCCGGCGCCCCGCGCACGGCGGGCCAGCGCCAGGCTGAACAGCGGGACCAGCGCGAGGGCCAGCCCCTCCTCGATGAGCAGGGTGGCCGCGAACTCCGGCACCGTCCAGGCGACGAGGAACGCGTCCGTCGCCCCGCCGGCCCCGAACAGCCGCGCCAGCGCCTGGTCCCGGACCAGTCCCAGCACGGCCCCGCCGACCGTCAGCACGGCGGTGAGCAGGGCGGCGCGGGCGAGGAACCCGCCGGTGACGGGGGCGGGTTCCCGCCCGGCGCCGCTGTCGCCCCCGGTGACGGGAGCCTGCCCGACGGCACCCATCACCGGGCCGCCGGCGCGGGCGCCGTGCGCCGGTCCGCCGCCGCACCGGCCGGCGTGGGCGTCGTGTCCGCGGGCAGCGCCCAGCGGGCGGCGAGGCCCAGGCAGACGGCCGTGAGCACGGTGGACGGGCCGCCGATGTCGGCGTACGCGAAGTCGGTGAGCAGCCAGACGAGCAGCCCGCAGGCGACGAGACCGCAGTCCGGCCCGAGGCCCGCAGGCGGCGTCCGGGCCGGTTCGTGTGAGGGCCCGCGGGAGAGCCCGCGCACCGCGCACACCAGCAGGGCGGCCCATCCGCCCGCCAGGGCGAGCAGACCCGGCAGGCCCTGCTCGGCGAGCACCAGCAGGTACATGTTGTGCGGGGACAGCAGCGGCTGCCTGCGGTAGGCCTCGCCCGCGCCCTCGGTGTCGCTGCCGGACGACAGCGCCAGCGAGGCGTAGGAGTCGCGGTACTCCGGGAAGCCCTTCAGGCCCACGCCGGTCAACGGCCGCTCCCGCCACATCCCGACGGCCGCCGCCCACATCGTGTACCGGTCGGTGACCGACTGGTCGGGCGCGTCGGTGACCTGCGTGATGCTGCTGACCCGCTCCTGGAGCATCGCCGTACCGGCCCCGAAGCCGCCCACCAGGACCACGCACCCGGCGGCCACCGCCGCGCCCGCCCTCAGCGCCCGCCGCAGCCCGGCCAGCAGCGACTGCACCGTGCACGTCAGGGCCGTCGCGATCCACGCCCCCCGGCTGAAGGACACCGCGAGCGGCACGGCCAGCAGCAGCGCGCACCCGGCGGCCACCGCCCGGTGCCGTACGGGGCCGCGGCCCAGTGCGAGACCCGCCGCGGACACCAGCCCGAGGGACACCACGGTCGCCATCCCCATCACGTCCTGCGCCCCGAACGTCCCGACCGCCCGGATCTCCTCGCCCTGGTAGGAGGCGCCGGTCCGGGTGAGGTACTGGTGCACGCCCACCGCGCCCTGCCATCCGGCCAGCGCCACGAGCGACCAGGCCACCAGCCGGAAGTCGCGCCGGTCGCGGACCAGCAGCAGCACCGCGACCGGGACCAGCACGAACACCTGCACGTAGCGGCCGAACCCGGCCGGCGCGGCCTCCGGGGACACCGCGCCCAGCACCGATAGGGCCACCGCCGCCACCGGCAGCCCGAACAGCACGGCCGCCCCGCGCGACAGGGGGGCCGGGCCGGGCGGGGAGCGCCGCCGGTCCCGTACGGCGCGGACCGCGCAGTACAGCACCGCCAGCGCGGAGGCCGCGTCGGCGGGCCCGGCCCCCTCCGAGCCGCCCGCACCGGCCGGCAGGGCGAGCAGCGCGACCACCGCCACGACCGGCAGGGCCGGTGGGAGCGGCGCGGTACGCGGCGGCACGCGGCCCATTCCGCGTCAGCTCCCCGTCGGCCGCAGCACCGCCGCGGCGGTGCGCAGCAGGATGCAGACGTCCTGCCACAGCGACCAGTTGTCGATGTAGGCGTTGTCGAAGCGGGCCCGGTCCTCGATGGAGGTGTCGCCGCGCAGGCCGCTCACCTGGGCGAGGCCCGTGACACCGGCCCGCATGCGGTGCCGGGCCGCGTAACCGGGGTGGGTCTGGCTGAACCTCGCCACGAAGTAGGGCCGTTCGGGGCGCGGGCCGACCAGGCTCATGTCGCCCCGGAAGACGTTCCACAACTGCGGCAGCTCGTCCAGCGAGGTGCGGCGCAGGAAGCGGCAGAACCACGGCATCCGCCGCTCGTCCGCGACGCTCCACCGGGTGGCCGCCTCGTACGGGTCGGCCGGGCGGTGGGTACGGAACTTCAGCAGTGTGAAGGGCCGCCCGTCCTTGCCGATGCGCTCCTGACGGAACACCACGCCGGGCCCGTCGGCGCAGCGCAGCACCGCCGCGCACACCAGCAGCAGCGGGCCGGCGGCCACGAGCAGCAGCCCGGACACGACCACGTCCAGCAGCCGTTTGCGGGCCCCGGCCGCGCGCCCGCCGCCCGGGTCGAGGCGCCGGCAGGAGAATCCGGCGATCCGCTCCGGGCTCGCGTACGACGGCGAGTCGGCGTCCACCTCCCACACCGTGCAGCCCGATCCGGCCAGCGCCCGCAGGAGCGGCGCCTGACGGGCGCGCACCGCGGGGTGCACGACGAGCACCTCGCGCACCCCGTTCTGGATGACCGCCCGCTCCACCTCCTCACCCGTGGTCAGCACGGGCAGGCTGGGAGCGGGCGCCCCGGCCGCCGCCGGCCCGTGCGCGGTCGCCACGAGTGCGGTGGCCCCGTGCGGGGCCGGCGATCCGTGGGGGACGCGCCCGTCCCCGGTACGGGGGCCCGGACCGGCGAGGGAGGCGTGTGCGAGTGGCCCGTGTGCGGGGACCCCTTGCGCGGGCGGGGACCCGTGTGCGGCAGGCCCGTGTGCGGTCGGCCCGTGTGCCGGCAGGGTGTCCCCGCCCCGCTCGCCGGTGCCGTCCGGTGGGTCGGCGACGACGCCGACGGGCCGTAGCCCGCACCGCGGACGGCGCAGGACGGCGGCGGCCACCCGCTGCGC
>DASTDN010000464.1:0-19023 GCA_035710365.1 Streptomyces sp.
GGCGGGGCGCCGTTCTCCTCCACCCTGACCCGGCGCCTGGTCGCCGAGGGCGACATGGCGGGCGCCGCGGAGATCCTGGGCCGGCCGCACCGCGTGGAGGGCGTCGTCGTCCGGGGCGCGCAGCGGGGCCGCGAACTCGGCTTCCCCACCGCCAACGTCGAGACGCTCCCGCACACCGCCGTCCCCGCCGACGGCGTCTACGCCGGCTGGCTGCACGCCCGGGGCGAGGCCATGCCCGCGGCGATCTCCGTCGGCACGAATCCGCAGTTCGACGGCACCGAGCGCACGGTGGAGGCGTACGCCATCGACCGCGTCGGACTCGACCTGTACGGGCTGCACGTGGCCGTGGACTTCCTGGCGTTCGTCCGCGGCCAGGCGAAGTTCGACACGCTGGAGGCGCTGCTGGAGCAGATGGCCGAGGACGTCGAGCGGTGCCGGGACCTGGTGGCCGCGGCGCAGGCCTGACAGCCCCCGGCGAAGGGCGCGCGGGCGAGCCGGGAAGGACTCGGGCCCGCCTCGCGCTCCCCGCCGGTGCGGAGGGGCCGCCTCCGCACCCTCGCCGTCCCTTCGGACACCGGGCTCGGGCTCTGCGGGAGGGGCCGGGCCGCCTCCGTGCCCTCCCCGCGGGCTTCCCGCACCGGGCTCGGGCTTTGGGGGAGGGCTCGCCTCCGCGGCCTCCCCCCCCCGGCCTTCCTGCGCCGGGCTCAGCCCTCGGTCGCGCGGGCCCAGTGGCAGGCCGCCCGCGCCGGGCCGCTCCCGGGGAGCACCTCCGGGTCGACGCCCCGGCAGGCGTCGGCGACACCCGCGCGTTCCGCCTCCCCGCTCGCCAGGATCTGGCAGCGCACGTGGAAGCGGCAGCCGCCCGGGATGCGGGACGGGTCCGGGGGCTCGCCGGTCAGCACCACCGGATCGCCCGGCGCCTCCGGAAGCACCGACAACAGCGCCCGCGTGTACGGGTGCCGGGGCGCCGTCAGCACCTGCTCCACGTCACCCGTCTCCACGATCCGGCCCAGGTACATCACGGCCACCCGGTCGGCGATGTTCCACGCCAGTCCCAGATCGTGCGTGACGACCAGCGCGGACAGGCCCAGCTCGGTGCGCAGCCGCAGCAGCAGCGCCAGGATCTCGCCGCGCACCGAGGCGTCCAGTGACGCCACCGGCTCGTCGGCGACGAGGAGTTCGGGCTCCAGGACGAGTGCGCCCGCGATGACGACGCGCTGACGCTGCCCGCCGGACAGCTCGTGCGGGTAGCGCAGGAAGAACCGCTCCGGCGGACGCAGCCCCGCGCGGGACAGCGCACCCGCCACGGCCTCCCGCTCGTCACCGCCGTAGCCGTGGATGCGCAGCCCCTCGGCGACGGCGTCGTACACGGTGTGCCGCGGGTTGAGGGAGCCGCTCGGGTCCTGGAGCACCAGTTGCACGCGCTTGCGGTACGCCTTCAGGGCCCGGCTCGCGTAGTCCAGCGGCCGGCCGTCGAAGGTGACCCGGCCCGCCGTCGGCCGCACCAGGCCCAGCAGGCTGCGCGCGAGGGTCGTCTTGCCGCAGCCGGACTCGCCGACCAGGGCGACGATCTCGCCGGGCCGGATGTCGAGGTCGACGCCGTCGACCGCGCGGGCGCGGGCCGCGCCGTGCCGGCCGGGGAACGTGACCCCGAGGTCCCGCGCGCTCAGCAGGGGAGCGGCGGTGGTGTCCCCGGGCGTCCCGGGGAGGGCGGGGGAGGTGGTCATGGCGTACTGCGCCTCGCTTCCTCGAAGGACCCCGGTGTGTCGTCCGGGACGGTCCCCGGCGCCGGTGCCGCCGGCCCGCCGGCCGTCGCGTGCACGCACGCGGCCCGCCGGTCGGTGCCCGCCGCCCGCAGCGCCTGGTCCTCGACCGCGCACGAGTCGAGGGCCACCGGGCAGCGCGGGTGGAACGTACAGCCGGACGGCAGCGCCGACGGGTCGGGCGGATCGCCCGCCAGGCCCTGCGGCGCGAACCGCGAGGACGGGTCGCCGATCCGCGGGAACGCCGCCGACAGGGCCCTGGCGTAGGGGTGCCGGGCGTCGTCGTACACCTGACGGGCGGGGCCCTCCTCGACGACGCGGCCCGCGTACATCACGGCGAGCCGGTCGCAGGTGTCGGCGAGGACCGCCAGGTCGTGACTGATCATGACGAGGCCGAGGTCCTGCTCGGCGACGAGCTGCTCGATCAGCCGGAGGATCTGCGCCTGGATCATCACATCGAGCGCGGTGGTCGGCTCGTCGGCGATCACCAGCCGCGGGTCGCAGGCCAGCGCCATCGCGATCATGACGCGCTGGCGCTGCCCGCCGGACAGCTCGTGCGGGTAGGCGTCCGCGCGGGCCGCGGGCAGACCGACCTGCTCCAGCAGCTCACCGGTCTTCCTCTTCGCGCCGGCCGGGGTGGCCTTGCGGTGCAGCAGGATCGGCTCGGCGATCTGGTCGCCGACGCGGTGCACGGCGTTCAGCGAGTGCATCGCGCCCTGGAACACGATGGACGCCCCGGCCCAGCGGACCGCGCGCACCCGGCCCCACTTCATGGCCAGCACGTCCTCGCCGTCCAGCAGGATCTCCCCGGTGGTGCGCGCCCCCGGCGGCAGCAGCCGCAGCAGGGCCAGCGCCAGCGTGGACTTGCCGCAGCCGGACTCGCCGGCCAGGCCCAGCTTCTGGCCCGCGTCCAGGCGCAGGTTCACCCCGCGCACGGCCGCGGCCCCGCCGGCGTAGGTCACCGTCAGGTCCCTGACGTCGAGCAGACTCAACGGGACACCCCCAGCCTCGGGTTGAGGACCGCTTCCACGGCCCGGCCGCACAGCGTGAACGCCAGCGCCACCACGGCGATGGCGACGCCCGGCGGCACCAGGTACCACCAGTCGCCCGCACTGACCGCGCCCGCCTCCCGCGCGTCCTGCAGCAGCCCGCCCCAGGAGACGACGGTCGGGTCGCCGAGACCGAGGAAGGCCAGAGTGGCCTCGGCGAGGATGGCCGAGGAGATGATCAGGGTCGTCTGGGCCAGCACCAGCGGCATCACGTTCGGCAGCACGTGCCGGGACATGATGTGCCAGTGGCCGCCGCCCAGCGCCTTCGCGCGCTCGATGTACGGGCGGGTCTCCACCGCCAGCGTCTGCGCGCGCACCAGGCGGGCCGTCGTCGGCCAGGTCGTCACGCCGATCGCCACGATGATCGTGGTCAGCGAGCGGGACATCACGGTGGCCAGCGCGATCGCCAGCACCAGGGTCGGCATGACGAGGAACCAGTCCGTGATCCGCATGATCACGGTCGAGTACCAGCCGCCGAAGTGCCCGGCCGTCACCCCGATCAGCGTGCCGATCGCCACCGACAGCACGGCGGCCAGCAGACCCACCAGCAGCGACACGCGTGAGCCCCACACCACCAGGCCCAGCAGGTTCCGGCCGAACTGGTCGGTGCCGAGCGGGAACTCGCCGCTCGGGCTCTCCAGGGGGCCGCCCGGCGCGTCGGTCACGTTGCTCACGTCGGAGCCGACGATCAGCGGCGCGGCCAGCGCCAGCAGCGCGAACAGCGCGAGCGCCGCCAGGCCGGCCACGCCGGCCCGGTGCGTACGGTACTGCCGCCAGAAGCGGGCCACGGAGGCGCGGCGCCGCTGCCGCGCCAGTGCCCGCGGACTCGCGGGCTTCCTGTCGGGACTGTGCCCGTCGGCTGTCTTCGGGCCGGGGGTCCGTCCGTCGGCTGAGGTCTCGGTCGTCATCGGCCCACCCGGGGGTCGAGCAGCGGATAGATCAGGTCGGCGAGCGTGTTCATCACGATCACCGCGGCGGCGAACACGAAGAACAGGCCCTGCACCAGCGGCAGATCCGGCACGCTCAGTGCCTGGTAGAACAGGCCGCCGAGCCCCGGCCAGGAGAACACCGTCTCCACCAGGATGACGCCCGCCACGGTCCGCCCGAGGTTGATGAAGATCAGGGTCACGGTCGGCAGCAGCGCGTTGGGCACCGCGTGCCGGCGGCGCACCTGGTCGTCGCGCAGACCCTTGGCCCGCGCGGTCGTCAGGTAGTCGCTGCCCATCTCGTCGAGCAGCGCCGAACGGGTCACCAGCAGCGTCTGGCCGTACTCCACGGCCACCAGCGTCAGCACCGGCAGCACCAGGTGGTGCGCCACGTCGAGGACGTGGGCGAGACCCTCCTCGCCGCCCGACTCCATGCCGCCGGTCGGGAACAGCCCCGGCAGCGGGCCGATCCCCACCGACAGCACGATGATCAGCAGCAGCCCCAGCCAGAACGACGGGATGGAGTACAGCGTCAGCGCCAGACCGGTGTTGATCCGGTCGCCCGCCCCGCCGTTGCGCCACGCCGAACGAGTGCCGAGGAAGATGCCGAGCAGCGTGTACAGGACGAAGGCGGTGCCGGTCAGCAGCAGCGTGTTCGGCATGGCCTCGGTGATCTTGTCGATGACCGGGGCCCGGAACTGGTACGACGTGCCGAGGTCGCCGGTCAGGGCCTTGCCGCAGTATTCGGTGAACTGCTGCCACATCGGCAGGTCGAGACCGAACTCCTCGCGGTAGGCGTTCAGCTGTGCCTGCGACACCTGGCGGCCGCCGGTCATCGCTTTGACCGGGTCGCCCGGGATCAGCCGGAACAGGAAGAAGCTGGTGACGAGGACGGCGAGCAGGGAGACGGCCGCACCGGCCACCTTGCCCGCCACGTACCGCAGATACGCGGTGGTGGTGCGCGCCCGTGGCCCGCGGGCCGCCGGCCCGGCCTTGGCCGGACCGGCGGTCTCCTCGACCGGCGCGGGTGTTGCGTCAGCGGTCATGTGTACTCAGTCGCCCATCGCCTGGTCGGTTCGGGAGTGCGGGCGCCGTGCGGCGCCCGCCCGGTCTACTCGCGGTCGTCGGCGCCGGCCCGGCGGCGCATCGCGACGAACGCGCCGAGACCCGCGAGGACGACGACGCCCGCCACGATCCCGATCACGACGCCGGTGGAGGACGAGTCGTCCGCCGAGTCGCCGGAGGCCGCGGGAACCGCCGACCACCAGCTCCAGTAGCCGTCCTGGCCGTAGATGTTGCCCGCGTCGGCCGGCATGGTGGTGATCGACTTGATCTGGTCCGTGCGGTAGGCCTCGACGGCGTTCGGGTACGCCATGACGTTCATGTAGCCGAGGTCGTAGAGCCGCGATTCCATCTGCTTGACGAGGTCGGCCCGCTTGTCCGCGTCGTACTCGGCGGCCTGCTTCGCGTACAGCTCGTCGTACTTCTTGTCGCAGATGAAGTTGTCCGTGGCACCCGTGTCCTTGGGCGTGGCCGGCAGGGCGCCGCAGGTGTGGATGGACATCACGAAGTCCGGGTCGGGGTTGACGGACCAGCCGTCGAAGGCCAGGTCGTACTTGCCGGCCAGCCACGGGTCGGTCACGTTGTCCAGGCAGTTCAGCGTCACGCCGATGCCGAGGTCGCCCCACCACTCCTGGAGGTACTTGCCGATCGCCTTGTCGTTGGGGTCGGTGGCGTGGCACAGGACGCGGTAGTCCAGCGGCTTGCCGTCCTTGCCGACGCGCTTGCCGTCACCGTTCTTCTTGTATCCGGCCTCGTCGAGCAGCTTCGCCGCCTTCGCCGGGTCGTACGCCAGCTTCTGCCTGGCCGACGGCTCCCAGAAGTACTGCGAGAACCGCGGCGGGATGTACCCGGCGCCCTCGACGGCGTGGCCCTGGAACACCTTGTCGATGACGGTCTTGCGGTCGACCGCCATGAACAGCGCGTTCCGCACCCGCTGGTCCAGCAGCGAGGGGTGCCCGTCGCCGAACTTGTCGCCGTTCTTGGCCTGCGCGCCCGGGTTGGTGGCCAGGGCGTAGAAGCGGCGGCCGGGGGCGTCGTTGACCTTGATGTTCTTCTCGCTCTTCAGCGAGGCGGCCTGGGCGGGCGTCAGCGACGGCGAGCCGGAGACGAAGGACACCTCGCCCTTGCGGAGCGCGGACACGGCCGCGTCCTGGTCCTTGTAGTAGCGGAAGACCAGCTCGTCGAACTTGGGCGTGCCGCGCCAGAAGTCCTTGTTGGCCTTCAGCCGTACGTAGCTGTCGGGCTTGTAGGCGGTCAGGACGAACGGCCCGTTGCCGACCACGGGGAAGCTCTTGTCGTTGTTGAACTTCGAGAAGTCGTCGACCTTTTCCCACACGTGCTTGGGCACGATCGGCACGTCGAGCGCCGTCATGGTGGCCTGCGGCTTCTTCAGCTCGATGACCAGCTTGGTGGGGCTGGGCGCGGTGACCTTCTTGAAGTTCCCGACGAAGCTGCCGTTCGCGGTCGCGGCGCCGTCGTCGGTCATCATCGTGTTGAACGTCCACGCCGCGTCCTCGGCGGTGGCCTGCTCGCCGTCGGACCACTTGGAGTCGTCCCGGATCGTGTACGTCCAGGTCAGCTTGTCCGCCGAGGGCTCCCACTTGGTGGCGAGCCCCGGGATGACGTGGTTGTCCTTGGCGTCGTAGTTCGTCAGGTACTCGTACGTCAGCCGGTGGATGCTGGTGCTGAGCAGGCGCACCGCCAGGAACGGGCTGAGCGAGTCGACGCTCTGCGCCACGGCGACGGTGAGCACGCTCTTGCCGTCACCGGCCGCGCTGGCCTGCTGGGGCGCCGGGTTGAGCGGTGTCGCGAGACCGGCGGTCAGGGCGAGAGCGCCCGCGCCGGCCGCCGTCACGAGCCGGATGCGGCGCGGGAGATGACGAGACTGCGGGCGCGGACGCCCTCTGCCGTAGTGATCGTTCTTGTCCATAGCGTCGGTGACCTCGCGTCATGGCTCGCACGGGAAGGACTGATTGGGCGGCCGGTCTGATCAGTAGATGAGGTTGTCTATCAGCGAGTATCTCCACGCGTCAACGGCAGGTGAACCCCGCGTGGCCTGCGGAAATAACGAATTGGCGAGCATTCGTCGCCCATTGGTCGAGACCTCTGAAGGGAGCCTGGCCAGGGACTGGCGACGGATATGGGTGGTATGTGTGCGCTCTTCGCGCGCGAGGGCACGAGTGGGTCACGGACCTGTCCAGCATGTGAGCGGCACGCGCCGTCCGGGAGCGGGTGCCGGTGACCGGCATCGGTCAGGGGCGCGGGTGTGAAAGGGAGCGCGGGGGCGGGGACGGCTGTGCCGGGCGTGCGCGGGCCCGCGCCGAGGGTGGTGCGTCGGCGCGGGCCCGGCCCCTGCCCCGGGGCGTCGCGCACGGGTCGGCGCGGAGGGTCACGGGGTCACTGGGGCGGCGGCTGCTGTCCCGGGTGAGGCGGCTGCTGGCCGGGATGGGGCGGCTGCTGTCCCGGATGGGCCTGCTGCGGGTACGGCTGCCCCGGATGCGGGTACGGCTGGCCGGGCGGCGGGTAGGCCCCCGGCTGCCCGGCCTGGGGTGCCTGCGGTCCGCCGTAGGGCTGGCCCGGCGCGGCGGGCGGGTAGGGGGCGGGCGGGTACGCGTAGTGCCCGACGCCGGGCATGGGCGGCGCGGCTACCGGCGGCGGGTTGCCGTCGGAGGTCCACAGCCCGTGGGCCTGCTGATGGCGGACGAAGTCCTCCGCGACCAGCGCCGCGAGGTGGAAGTACGCCTCCCGCACCTTCGGCCGCATCATGTCGAGATCGACCTCGGCGCCCGCGGCGAGATGCTCGTCGAACGGGACGACGACCACCCCGCGGCACCGCGTCTCGAAGTGGCTGACGATGTCCTCCACCTTGATCATCTTGCCGGTCTCGCGGACCCCCGAGATGACGGTGAGGGAGCGGGACACGAGGTCGGCGTACCCGTGCGCCGACAGCCAGTCCAGCGTCGTACTGGCGCTGGAGGCGCCGTCCACGGACGGCGTGGAGATGATGATGAGCTGGTCGGCGAGGTCGAGCACCCCGCGCATGGCGCTGTACAGCAGACCGGTGCCCGAGTCGGTGAGGATGATCGGGTACTGCTTGCCGAGCACGTCGATCGCGCGCCGGTAGTCCTCGTCGTTGAAGGTCGTCGAGACGGCCGGGTCGACGTCGTTGGCGATGATCTCCAGTCCGGAGGCCGCCTGCGAGGTGAACCGCCGGATGTCCATGTAGGAGTTGAGGTACGGGATCGCCTGGACGAGGTCGCGGATGGTCGCCCCGGTCTCCCGGCGCACCCGGCGGCCGAGGGTGCCTGCGTCCGGGTTGGCGTCGATCGCGAGGATCTTGTCCTGCCGCTCACTGGCGAGGGTGGAGCCGAGGGCGGTGGTCGTGGTCGTCTTGCCGACGCCGCCCTTGAGGCTGATGACGGCGATGCGGTAGCAGGACAGCACGGGCGTGCGGATCAGCTCCAGCTTCCGCAGCCGCTCGGCCTCCTCCTTCTTCCCGCCGATCTTGAACCGGCCCCCGCCGGCCACCGGACGGCTGCTCTTGGCCTTCTGGCGCTTGGTGTTGAGCAGCCGGTCGGAGGACAGCTCGACCGCGGCGGTGTAACCGAGCGGGGCGGCCCCGGGGTTGGTCTGCTGCCGCTGATCGTGCTGGACGGCCTGCGGCCAGGCGGTGCCGGTGCGGGGGTCCACGGGAGGGTGGCCCGGCTGAGCCGGAGGAACCGGCCGGCCGGGCTGCGGGGGCAGGCCGGGGCCGGGCTGGGCGGTCTGCGGCTGCCCCGACGGGCCCGGCTGTCCCGACGGGCCTGGCTGTCCCGACGGGTCAGGCTGCCCCGGTTGCTGGGCAGCGGGCTGCGGGAAGCCGTAGCCGCCCTGCTGGGGGACGGGGCCGGCGGGTGCGCCGGGGGCGGTGGGTTGCGGGAAGCCGTATCCACCGGCTTGCGGGGCCGGGGGTCCCTGCGGGGCCCGGGGGTGCGGGAAGCCGTAGCCGCCCGGCGGGCCGGGGCCGCCGGGGGGCGGGGGGAAGCCGTAACCGGCCGGCGGCGTGGGGCCGCCCGGGGGCGCGGGCTGCTGCGGATCGGGAGCCGGGCCCGGGGGCGGCGCCTGCGGGAAGCCGTAGCCGCCCTGCTGGGGGACGGGGCCGGCGGGTGCGCCGGGGGCGGTGGGCTGTGGGAAGCCGTATCCACCGGCCTGCGGGGCCGGGGGTCCCTGCGGGGCCCGGGGGTGCGGGAAGCCGTATCCGCTCTGCGGGCCCGGGGCCTGGGGGAAGCCGTACCCGCCCTGCGGCGGGGCGGGGGGAGCGGCCGGCGGCGCGGTGGGCTGGTTCTGCCACGCGGCGGGTGCGGGCCGGGGAGCCTGCGGCTGCTGGTAACCGGGCTCACCCTGGTTCTGTGGCGCGGGCGGCTGGGGGAAGCCGTACCCTCCGGGCTGCGGGGCCGACGGCTGGGACGGCCACTGGTGGGCGGACGCGGGCGCGGCGGGCTCGTACGAGGGCGGCAGAGGCGGCACGCCGTCGGGCGCGGGCGGGCCCGGCACGGCGGGCGCGGAGTCCTGCGGTTCCCCGGAGCCACTGGGGCCGGCGGCGTCGTGGTCGTCACCGGCGGCGTCGGCACCGTCCGTGCCGGAGGGCACCGGCGCGGAGGCGGAGGACGCCTCGTCGTTCCCGGCGTCGCCGTCCCCGCCACCCCCGCCGGCCGCGTCCGGTTCGTCGTCACCGCCGCTGTCACCGCCGTCACCGCTGTCGCCGTCGGCGCCGAACACCGCACCGAGCGGAGCGTCGTCGTCCGGCGGGCCGGACTCGCCGTCACCACCGTCACCACCGTCGGCGCCTGCGGTGTCCTCGGCGCGACGGCCGACGGCACCGCTCTCCCCCGTGTCGCCGTCGGAGTCGCGGCCGGCGGCCTGCAGACGGGCCTCGACCTCGGCGGCACGCTCGGCGATCTCCCGCTGCAGCGCACCGGCGGAGAACCGGATGGTCGCACCGCTCTCCAGGTCACCGCTGCCGACGGAGTCACCCCCGCCGGGAGCCGGCGCGCCCGGCGCCTCCGGAGGACCACCCGCACCCGGGGACCCCGGCCCGCCGGGCGCCTGCGGCTCGAACCCGCTGCCCGCCGGAAGCCCCGGCATGGCGGGCGGCCCGTCGACGGGCGGCGAAGACGGCGCGTAAGGGGCGGACGCGACGGGCGTCTGCGGCGCCGCGGGAGCGGCGTACGGCGGCACACTCGCGCCGCCCGCGGGCGGCGCGGGCGGCGGCGGAGGCGTGGAATAGGGGGACGGAGGGGGCGAGTAGGGGGAGTAGCCGGCGGGCGGAGCACCGGCCGGCGGCTCCACCGGCGCGGCAGTATCCTCCGGTGCGGGCGGCGGCGCGTGAGTGGCGGACGGCGCCGCTCCGGGCCCCCCGGAGGCGTTCTGCGTGTACCAGGCGGGGGGCGCGTAGTCGATGGTGAACTCGCCGGTCGCCTCCACGGCCGATTCCACGTCGGGCTGGTCGTCGCCGGGTGTTGCCCAGCCCCCGCGGTTCCCGTCCCGATCGCTGCTCACAGTTCCTCCTGGTGTGGTCGAGCACCCTCAAGCCGTGCCGGGGCGCCCCTTGCTCGTCGTCCGCGTCGGCCGAGTCGCCCGAAGCCGTACACATTCGCCCCGGGAGATCCCATGCGCTGGTTCTCCCCGGGACGCCGGCACCGGGTCCACGGAGCCGGACGGCACGCCCACTCCCAGCCTAATCACCCGCCCCCCGCCCCCGTCAGACCCGCCCGCCCCCACGCTCCACCACCTAACGCCACAACCCGGGCGAAAGGGGCGCCTCTTCGCGATGTGGGGGCGCGCACATCCGCCTCCACGCCGCCCTGGGCGTCAGTCCATCCGCCGCGGGTGACCGAGCAGCCCGACCTCGGCATCCGTGGGCTGGGTCAGGACGTACTGCCGGTCCCGGCCCGCACACCACAACGTCATCCCGTCGGGGAGCGTCGGCAGCGCGTCGCCGGTGGCCTGAGGCAGCGCCATCGCGCGGACCAGTTCCGCCGCTTCGTCCGGCGAGATCCGCTGGACGCCGACGAGACGCGCCTGCCGTATCAGCCTCGGCGCCACGGGGCTCAGATACGGCAGCAGGGTCAGCACCGACTGCCACGGGCCCGAGGCCACACGACCTCGCGGCGGCCGCATCCCGCAGTCCCGGACCACGAGCACCGGAGTCCCAGCGGACGTGCCCTGCGGCGGCACGCGGCCCACCTCGTAGACCGACAGGCCGTTCTGCCCGCCGCCCATGGCGTGCACCATCTGCATCCAGGACTGCGGCCGGCCCGTCTCCACCGCCACACGGGCCCCGGTCGCCGCCGCCCGCAGAGCGATGACCTGCGCGGTCCACAGCCCTCCGATGAGGACGACGTCGTACGGCGTGGGACGGTTGAGGCCGAGCACGGCGGGCCGGCCCTCCGGGTCGACTCCGATGACCACGCCGTCGTCCCCGATGGGCAGGGCGAGCGCGTCCAACTCGTCGGCGGACAGCGAGTGCCGCCCGTGCCGGGGGCCGAGCAGTCCCGCGCCCCTGCGTGCCCACTCCCGCACACGCCCGCCCGGGGAGGGCGGGGCGCCGGGAACGACGGCTGCCGGGCCCGCCGCGGCCGGGGCCGAGGCGGGGGCCGGGTGGGCCGGCTGCGGGGCCGACGGTGTCACCTGGCACCTCCGAGGGGCAGCGTGGCGAGAATGCCGGGCACCTGTTCCCGGTCCAGCCGGGACAGGACGAGACCGCTCTGCCGCGCGGTCGACTGCAGAGCCTGCCGCGCCGCGACCAGTTCGTTGTCGCTGCGCCCGGTCACCCGCAGGTGGGCGCTGAGCGACACCCCCTGCCGGTCCCCGGGCGCGAGGGTGAGACTGAAGGTCGTGGCGAGGGCGGGTACGGCGGTCACCTGCGCGACGAGCTGCGGCAACGACGGCCCGTGTCCGCCCAGCGCGGGCCAGCGGCTCACCCAGTACGTCGTGTGCCGGCGGTTGTCGCAGCGCCAGCTCCGGCTCGACTCCTCGGTCCTCCGCTCCGGCGTCCCCGTCCGGCCTGCCTCCGCGGTCACCAGGGGATTGGCGCACGCCGACGTGGCGAGGGCGGCCGTCAGCTCCTCCTCGTCGAGCAGCGTCACACGGAACCCCGCGCCCGTCAGCCGGCTCGCGAGATGGTCCGCGACACGGACCACGCACTTCTGCGCCCCCACGAGACCGCCTCCGCGCGCGGCCACCGCCTCCGCGCACAACTCGGGGTCGAGCTTCAGCGCGATCCAGGTGATCCGCACCGCGGGCGCGCCCGTCAGCTCCTGCAACGGCAGGTAGTTGGCGACGGCCACGGACTGCCGCGGCAGGTGCAGCGCGGGCGCCGGCTGGGTGTGCAGCACGATCTGGGCCGACTCCAGGCGGATCCCGTCCACCCGCAGGGCGTCCCGCACCAGCGCCAGGGGGAGCGGCTGCCGGTTACGCTCGGCCCGCAGTGCCGTCGTACCCGCCTCCACCTGAAGGACCGCCGTGACGAACGTGCCGTCACCCACCAGGCCGACGGGGCGCCGGTCGCGTCCCGCGTACGTGGAGGTCCGCAGGCTCGGATCGCACTCCACCGTCGGGGCCAGAGCGGGCTCGGTGCCGGGCGGCAGCGGTGAGCCGGCGGCCCGGCGCTGCCGCGCGCGCAGCGCCCGCGCCGCCGCGAACCACTCCGGGAGCGAGCGCCCGCGCCGCCGGACGAAGGACAGCACGACGAGTCCGGCGGCCGGCACACAAGCGGCGATCAGGGCCACCGGACCGATCGCCCCGCCGACCAGCAGCCCGGCGGCAGCGATTTCCAGCAGCACCAGACGTTGCAAACGAAACGTGCCACCCCGGCCGGAACGCGTCGCCAGATGGAGCGAGACCGGCTCCCGCGGCGAGTCGCCCCGCGCCGTCGGCCGCTGACCGGACCCCGCCCGGGACATCGAGGAACGCCGTCCCCCCGCCCCGTCGCGCGACCGGGCGCGCGTTCCGGAAGTCATCACTGTGTCCCCCCGACTTGCTCGACACTCGCCGCTGTTCCAGCACTGGACAAGGCACTTGAAGGCCCGGGCACCCTACCCGCTCCGCAGGCACCTCGTGACACGAGGCATAGTAGGTGGCTGGTCCGGCAACGGCAGGCGGGGGACGGCGTCACCCGTGCGCGGCCACAGCAGAACAAGGGGAGAGACAGGCACACATGGCATCTCGGCGGGACCAGCTCAATGCCTACACCTTCGCGAAGCGCCGCCTGCTGGCGGCATACGCCCAGTCGTCCCCCACGGGGTCGGAGGAGGGCGCGCCCAAGCCGCTGCGTGCCGTGGTGCCCGGCACCATCGTGGGCGTGGTGGTGATGGCCGTCTTCGGGGCCTGGGGCATGTTCCGGCCGACCGCGCCGCAGGGCTGGGACGAGCCCGCCGCGAACGTGATCGTCGCCGACAAGTCCACCACGCGTTACGTCGTCCTCAAGACGGACGGGGTCACGCAGTTGCACCCGGTCCTCAACATGGCGTCCGCGAAACTGCTTCTGAAGAAGGGCGCCCAGGGCGACGTCGTCACCGTCTCCGAGAAGGTCCTGGACAGCGGCAAGCTTCCGCACGGCGTGACCATCGGCATTCCGTACGCACCCGACCGCCTCCCCGAGCCGTCCGAGGCGGGCGGCGCCAAACGCTGGGCGGTGTGCGAACGCCCGAGCGCCGGCGGCTCCGTCCAGAAGGCCGCCCTGGTCCTCGACGACCGCGACAGGAAGAAGACAGAAGGCGCCGGGAGACTGCGCGGCGGTCAACTCCTGTACGTCGCGGACTCGGGCGGCGACCAGTACGTCGTGGACCGCGCGGGCAAGGCGTATCCCGTCGACGGCGACGACGAACTGCTCCTGAGGGCGATCGTCGGCTCCGGCCACAAGCCCCAGCAGGTGTCCGAGGAATGGCTCGCGACCCTCCACCGCGGAGACCCCGTCACCTTCCCATCCGTCGAGGGCACACCCGGCACACCCGCGGAAGCGGGCGGCGGACTCGACGAGACGACCGACCGGGTGGGAATGGTCCTGGAGGCCTTCGACAACAACAAGAAGCAGCACTACGTCGTGCTCCCGGGACGTGTCGCGCCGATCACCGACTTCGTCGCCCGCCTCCTGCTGTTCAGCAAGCAGCTCGCACGTCTCGGGCAGGGTGGCCAGGCGCATCGGATGAGCCCTGGCGGGATCGTCCCCGGTGAGTCCTTCGCGCCCCGGAAGGACTGGCCGACCGGAGCCCCCACGTCCGTCAACGACGCCTCGGGCACGGGCGGCGCGCGCAGTACCTTGTGCAACCTGCTGCTGAGCGTCGACCCGGACTCCGGCCACACGACCCTGGGCACCTGGGCGGGCAAGGACTTCCCGGCCAGGCTCGCCACCGGCTCCTCCAGCGCGTACGTCACCCCCGGCTCCGGCCAGCTCTACCGCCAGTTCCACGGCACCGAGACCAAGGCGGGCCCGGTCTTCCTGGTCACCGACACCGGACTGCGCTACGTCCTGCAGTCCAATGCGGACGCCGGCACCGACGACGCGGGCGTGGGCATGTCGAGCAAGGAGCGCGAGGAACAGCGGAAGCAGACCGAACTGGCCCGGCAGACACTGGGATACGCCGGCGTCGAACCCGCGCCGGTCCCGGCGGCCTGGTCGGAGTTCCTGCCCACCGGCCCGCGTCTGTCGACGTCCGCGGCGCGTCAGCCGCAGGGCTCCTGAGAGGCAACCGCATGCCACGCCCGCACCGCGCCGCCGCATACCTCCTGGCGGTCACCGCGACCTTGACCACGGCCGGAGCCTTCCTCACGACACCGGCCGCCGCGGCCGGTCCCGCCTACTCGGACGAGTGCGCGTTCCCCAACGGCGAGTACCCGGGCCGCCCCTGGGCCCTCCAGCGCGTCATGCTGGACCGGCTGTGGTCCCGCACCAAGGGCGAGGGCGTCCGCGTCGCCGTCATCGACACCGGCGTGGACGTGAAGAACCCCCAGCTCAAGGGCGCGGTCGACATCAAGAGCGGGCGCAACCTGCTGCCCGGGAAACCCAAGGACAAGGACGGCAACCGCGTCGAGCGCGGCAACGCCCGCGGCACGACCGACACCACCGGCCACGGCACCAAGGTCGCCGGCATCATCGCGGCCCGGCCCGCCAAGGGCACCGGATTCGTGGGGCTGGCGCCCGAGGCGACGATCATCCCCATCCGGCAGAACGACGAACACGGCAACGGCTCCGTCGACACGCTGATCAACGCGATCGGGCACGCCGTAGCGGTCCGCGCCGACGTCATCAACATCTCCCAGGACACCTCGGACGCCAAAGATCCCGGCCCGCCGCTCGAAAAGGCGATCAACGCGGCTCTGGACAAGGACATCGTGGTCGTGGCCTCGGCCGGCAACGACGGCGGCAACGGCAAGGGCAGGAAGACCTACCCGGCCTCGTACGACGGGGTCCTCGCGGTCGCCTCCTCGGACCGGAACAACGAGCGCGCCGCCTTCTCCCAGTCCGGGACCTGGGTGGACGTGGCCGCGCCCGGCGTCGACATGATCTCCACGGTCCCCGGCGGCGGTCACTGCTCCGACAGCGGCACGAGCTTCTCCGCCCCCTACGTCGCCGGCGTGGCGGCCCTGCTCAGGTCTGAGCACCCGACGTGGTCGGCACGTCAGATCGTCGCCCAGATCGAGCAGACCGCGGAGCGGGCCACGGCGGACCACGACATGAGGGTCGGCTGGGGAGTCATCGATCCTGTACGCGCGTTGACCGAAGACGATCACCCGATCGAGTCACCGAACCCCCGCGAGGGCATGCCCCGGGCGAAGGCCCCGGACCCGGCCGCCTTCCCCTTGGGGGAAACCCCCGACGAACGCAACGCCCGCCTCGGTACGTACGTGGCGGTCGGCGCGGCCGTGCTCGTGGCGGGGCTCGGGGGAGTGGCTGTGACGATCAGGGACGCCCGTCGGCGGGCGCGCCGCAGTGCGGGCGACGGCTGACGGTGCTTCGATGGCGGCCGATGTGGCTGTCTCATAAGGCAGTTGGGGGTGTCAGAGGCAGTCATTACAGTGGTTGTGTCGCGATTGCCAATGCTTGAGAGATGCGGGGCCGGCCCGGAAGGGGCGGTGCAACGGGGGAGGGCAGGCTCATGTGTCCGGCAGACGTGGGGGGCGCCGCCGACGTGCGGCGCGGTCTGATGGCGCTTTCGACCTTCAAGAAGCGTGTGGACGATCTCCTCACCGCTTTCGAGGAGTCCGCGGGGGGCTCGTCCAAGGTCGCCAGGCACCGCCTTTCGGAGGCGGCGTTCGGCACCGGCAACTTCCCTGAAGCGAAGGCCCTGCACCTGGAGTACGAGCGCGTCCACGAGCGCATCACGGCCCTTTCCAGGCAACTCGGCCTCCAGATGGAGGCGATGCGGATCGCCGTCCACGGCGTGGACGTCACCTTCGACAACCTCGAAGAGGAACAGCGCTACCGGTTCCACCAGATCCGCACCGAGGCCAACCAGGAGCGGGACAAGGCGCTGCACAAGGAGATCCGGCGCGACAACGAGGCCAATCGCACCGACACGGGGTACTGATGAGCGGGGACACGCACAAGCCGGATCCGCACCAGGCGGAACACCAGGCGGCCGACAAGCAGAACGGCACTCTCGACGCGTTCACCGACATGACGTCGGCAGTGTCGCCCTTCGGCTCCGGTTCGATCAGAGGGTTCCATTTCGGCACGACCAGCTTCGAGGGTCACGACCTCAACGAGATGATCGACATCGTCAGGTCGGCGGGCCCGGAGCTACTGGAGAGCGCGGGCGATGCCCTCCTCGACGCGCGCGACGCGATCAAGGCAGCCGCCGACGAACTGAAGACGAACCTCGGTGACGTCGACTGGGAGGGCGAGGCCCATAAAGCCTTCACGACGTGGGGCCAGAGCCTGGCCGCCACCGCCGGCGAACTCGCCGGTTACGCCGACATCGTGGGCAGGCAGGTCCTGGCCGCGGGCTCGGGACTCGCCTCCGTACGCAAGTCCATGCCGCCGCCCGACCATCGCACCGACCGCAAGAAGGTCGAGGACATCCCCGAAGCGAAGCGTGTCGAGAGCAACGACGAGTACACGGCGGCGGTGAAGGCGGAAAAGCACCGCCAGGAAGCCATCAACCAGATGTACCGTCTGGCGTCGTTCTACACGGTGTCGCACGGGACGATGGCCAAGGCGGAGGAGCCGGTGTTCCCGAGGATGCCGGATGCGGGGGTGCCGAAGCCGAAGCAGGGGGTCGGGGTGGAGTCTCCTCCCCCCGGCTCCGTGGGGATCGGCCCACCGAATGGTCCGGGGCAGTCGGGAGAGCTACGACACGACTCGGTGAACGCATCGGCTGAGCGACCGGAGGCAGATGTACCTCTTCCGTCCGCGAGAGGTTTGGACGACTCGGGCGCTGGTTCAAGCCGACATGTAGGAACGGAGATTGACAGCGTCGGCATGTTGCCGCCGCAAGCGACAGCCAAGCCGGAGATTTCTACACCCCTGTCGGCACCAGGTCCCCAGGCACCGTCGTTGGGCGGAGTGCCTCCCCTTCCCGATGCTGCGGCACCACCCTTCTCGCGCAGGGGTGCCGGGCCCCTGCCAAGGGCCAACGGTCTGCCGGGAGTCGCGGGTCCCGCTCCAGTGCAGGGACGCGACAGAGGGGTGCTGGGTGCTTCCCAGTCAGGCCGTGCTGGAAATGCTTTTATGGGGCCGAAAGGACGTGCCTCAGCAGCAGAACAGACAGGCAGCCGCCAGGTGAGCTCCATGGGACGCGGCCTGGTCGGAGGTGTGCCGAAGTCTGGGGGGCCCGCGTCCAGGCAGGCAGGCAGCGCTCAAGGTGGTCCTGTCGCTAATCCTGCTGTCTTGAATTCAGGGAGTAGCGGCGCCCGGCGCCTCGCGAATGGCGTCGTCGGTGGAAAGCCTGTCGCGAGCAGTGTCTCTGACACCAGCGCTGCCAAGTTGCCGCGTGGCACGGTCGTCGGTGGTGAGGACAGTCCTGTCCCGCGTCGCGCAGGAGAAAAGCCCGGTCAACGTGGAGTGGTCGGAGCACCGAATGCCACGACAGAGCCGGAACAGACCGCTGGCCGCCCCGGCGAAGTGGTGGGCACGCCCAATAGTCACATTCCTGGGAACGGGGGCGACGGGCGCACAGCTGGTAGTACCGGGAGGTATACCGGCCCGGCGAGCCCTCAGAACTCCGGCGAGACGAGGTCGCGTCATGAGGACCGACGCGGCGGTGTCATCGACTGACTGATCAGACAAGAGCGAGGACAGGCAGAGGTATGAGGTCAGGGAACGGTCGAGACGATGAGCGCCGTGCGGCATTGGTTGGACGGCGCGGAAGACGCGTGTCCGCTGTCTGTGCGGTGCTCGGTGCCTTGGCCGGAGTCGCGGCAGCCCCGGCACCGAGCGCGTTGGCCGCAGGTACTCAGGACCAGCAGTGGTACCTGTCGGCGATGAAGGCATATGACATGTGGAAGGTGAGTACCGGAAGGGGTGTCAAAGTCGCTGTCATTGACAGTGGAGTCAATGCTGACACTGCCTCCCTGCAGGGGCAGGTGCTGTCCGACGAGGTATCCCGATCCGTGGCGTATGGCGCGACAGAGGATTACGACGGTCACGGCACTACCATGGCGGAGCTGATCGCCGGGACGGGCGCTGATGGCAGCCTCAAAGGACTTGCTCCAGAAGCAAAAATCGTTCCATATCGAATCAAGTTCGACAACTTGACGGACAAAGAGGAACGGAATAAGACTGCGACCTCGGCGCAAGCGATCAGGGCTGCTGCTGACAGCGATGTCAAGATTATCAATATGTCGTTCGGCAGTCCCGGGGACGATTCTGAGGAAGAGGCGGCGATCAAATACGCCCAGTCCAAGGGAAAGCTCATGTTCGCGGGCGTCGGGAACGGGGGAGAGGAGAGTGGACTCATCGACTACCCTGCGGCTTACCCGTACGTAGTCGGGGTCGCTGCTTCGGACGAGGACGGCAGCGTCGCGAAGTTTTCGGATCACGGAAATTATGTGGACCTGGCCTCTCCCGGTCTCAATGTTCCCAGTTGGTGTGACAAGACCTTCCGCTCGTACTGCACAGGCAAGGGCACGAGCCATGCCACCGCCATCGCCTCAGCCTCCGCAGCCCTGGTCTGGTCCGCCCACCCCGACTGGACGGCCAATCAGGTCTTGGCCAGCCTGATCGACACGGCAGGACGGGACTGG
>DASTDN010000465.1:0-7693 GCA_035710365.1 Streptomyces sp.
GGGGACGCGGCGGGGCGCGGCCGGACCGCTCGCGCAGGCGGCCTGCGGCGCGGGCACCGGCGGTCTCCGCGGCGTCCCGTTCAGGACGTCCGGCAGCAGCGCCACCCGCGTACCGGGCACCGGACCCCCGAGCGCCGTGCCGGTGGGGGCCCCGCCGGGGCGGAGCCGTGCGTCACCCCGCGGGTTCGATACGGAGGACGGCGGCGGTGCCGAGGATCTCGACGACCTTCAGACTCATGACGTCGTTGACCGTCGCGGCGGGCCCCTCGCCGCACCTGAGCCCGACGCCGCCGCGGCCGTTCGAGGACACGGCGCCGCCGCCCGAACAGCCCGAGACGCTGTAGCCCGACCCCGTCAGGGGCGCCACCATCGCGATCTCGTCGGCGGTGATCGCCGTCACCTCGATCGGTCCGAGGCCGTATGTCTCCGGCACCGTCACGACGTCCCCCACGGCGACCTCGATCTCGCACGTGCCGTCGGCGCACGGCCCGGTCGGCGAGGGCGCCGGCCGGGCCGTCCGGGTGGGAGTGGGGCCCGGGTCCGACGCCGCTGCACCGGTGCCGGTGCCACTCGGCCGGCCCCCGGCACCGGACCCGTCCGGGGAACATGAGGTGAGAACGGCCGTCACGGCGGCGGCAACGAAGGCGGCGAGGACGGGTGTCGGCGTTCTGCGCATCATGGCGGCCATTGAACCGCACCCGCCACGGGGCCCCTCCCCCGTCCGCGCACGGGCACGCACGCCGGCCGGACACGGACCCGGCCCGCCCGCCACGGCCGGGCCGGGCCGGGCACGGCACGGTCCGCCGCTCGGAGGACGGCAGAGGACGTGACCGGGGAAGCCTTGCCCGCCGCGTTCTACCCATGTCCACTTGAGTACTGGTGCTCATGCGGGCGTCCGGACTCGCTCGTAGCGTCCGGCCCATGCACACAGACCACGCCGCCCGCGGCCCGGCGCGCCGGGCGGGCATCACCGCGGTGGCCTCCTGCCTGCCCGAGCGCGAAGTGACGTCACGGCAGTTGCAGGAGCGGATCGCCGCGGCCTCCGGGCTCCCCCTGCCCGCCCGGATGCTCGAACGGGCCACCGGCATCGCCTCACGCCGGGCGGCCGCCGAGGACGAGTACGCCTCGACGCTCGCCGCGCGGGCGGCCCGGACCGCGCTGGAGCGGGCCGGGCTCGCCCCGTACGACGTGGACCTGCTGCTGTTCGCCTCCGCCACGCGGGACGTCGTCGAACCGGCCACCGCGCACATCGTGCAGGCCGAACTCGGGTCCCGGGCGCACGCGCTGGACGTGACCAACGCGTGCAACAGCTTCGTCAACGGCATCGACACCGCACGGTCGATGATCCTCGCCGGCCGCGCCCGCCGGGCTCTGGTCGTCACCGGGGAGACCCCCAGCCGCGCCGTGCGGTACGCCCCCTCGGGCCCCCGCCAGTTGCGGGACGGGTTCGCCGGCTACACCTTCGGCGACGCCGGGGCCGCGGTCGTGCTGGAGGCGGTGGAGCGGGGCGGCATCCTCGACGTGGACACCGAGACCCACTCCCGGCACTGGCCGGTCGGCGGCATCTTCGGCGGCGGCTCGCGCCACCCCCGGGGGGACGAGCACACCTACTTCCACGGCGACGGCGGCGAGCTGCGCGCGGTGTTCGAGAAGGTCGGCACCTCGGTGCTCGACCGGATGCGGCAGCGCACCGGCCTGACGTGGGACGACTTCCGGCACGTCCTCGTGCACCAGGTCACCGTGCCGTACCTGGACCGGTTCGTGGAACTCACCGGCGTCCCCCGGGACCGGCTCGTCGTCACGGTCCCCGAGCTCGGCAACATGGCCAGCGCCACCCTGGGCGTGCAGCTCGACCGCGTCCACGAGCGGCTGCGCCCCGGCGACCGGGTCCTGTTCGTGGGCCTGGGCGGCGGCGTGAGCATCATGACCATGGTGTGGGAGAAGGCATGAGTTCCCTGTGGGTGGTGGTGCCCGCGTACCGGGAGGCCGCGCGTATCGGCGCCACGCTGGACGCGCTCGCGGGCCAGCGCGACCGTGACTTCACCCTCGTCGTCGTGGACAACGCCTCCGACGACGGCACCGCCGCGGTCGCGTACGGCTTCGCCCGCCGGGCGCCCTTCCCCGTCCATGTCCTGAGCGAACCCGAGAAGGGCGTGGGCTGCGCGGTGGACACCGGCTTCCGGTACGCGATCGGGCACGGTGCGACGCTGCTGGCCCGTACCGACGCCGACTGCCTGCCGCGCCCCGACTGGACGGCAGGTGCCCGCGCCGCCCTCCGGCGGGGCGCGGGCCTGGTGTGCGGGCGCATCGACGCGCGCCGCGACGAGCACGGGCCGCTCGGGCGGGCCGCCTTCCGCGCACTCGTCCGCGTCGCCGCCCTCTTCGGCCGGATACGCCCCGCCCACCACCGGCGGCACGGCTACCTCGCCCCCTACCGGATGCACGCCGGGAACAACATGGCCGTCACCGCCGCGCTGTACGAGGCCGTGGGCGGGATGCCGCGCCGCCCTTCCCCCACCGACCGGCTCTTCATGAACCGGGTGCGCCGCCACACCACCGCCATCGTCCACGCCCGCGGCATGGTCGTGGAGAACTCCACCCGCCGGCTGCGCGCCTACGGCCTCGCCGGCACCGCCCGCTGGTACCTCGACAGGGGTCCCGGCCGTCACGGGGAGGACCCACGCTGATGCTCGACGCCCTCGCCCACACCCTGCGCCGCCACCCCGACCGGCCCGCCGTCCTCGGCACCACCCGCACCGGGGCCGTCCGCCGCCGGGCCACCAACGGGGAACTGGCCGGCCTCGCCGACCGCTACGCCGCCGCCCTCCACCAGCGGGGCGTCGCACGCGGCGCGACCGTCGGCGTGGCCGTCCGGCCCGGCCCCCGGGCCCTCGCGGTGATGCTCGCCGTGCACCGGCTCGGCGCCCGGGCCGCGGTACTGGACCCGGGTGCCGGGCCGGACGTACTGAGCGCCCGGCTCGCCCTGGCCCGTCCCGACGTGGTCCTCGCCGACGTCACCGCCCAGGCCGTCGCGGGATGGGCCCGGCCGCTCGCCCGCCGGGCCCGTCTGGCCCTGCCCGACCTCACGGAGCTGGGGCCGGTGGCCACGGTGGGGCCGCGGCTGCCCGGCTGCGCCCCCGCCCTGGACGGCGACGTCCGGGCCGTACCGCTGCCGCGTCCGGCGGACGGGGACGGCGACGCCGTCGTCGTGTTCACCTCGGGCACCACGTCGCGGCCCCGCGCGGTGGTGCACACCCGCTCCTCGCTCGCCGCCGGCATGGCCTCGGTGGCCGGGCTGGTGCGGCCCGAGGCGGGGCGGCCCGTCCTCGGCGGCACCTTCTTCGTCCTCGTACCGGCCCTCGCGGGCGGAGCGCCGGTGGCGCTGCCCGCCCGCTCCGCGCCCGTGCTGCGCCGCCAACTGCGCCGCCTCGCCCCGCAGGCCACCTACCTGACGCCACCGCAGCTCAGGCGGCTGCTGGCCGGGGGCGCCCGCTTCTGCGGGCGGGTGTGGACCGGGTCTGCCCCGGCGAGCGCCGATCTGCTCACCCGCGTCAAACAGGCCGGGGCCGACGAGGCGTGGGGCGTCTACGCGCTGACCGAGCTGTTCCCCGCCGCGGCGGTCGAGCAGGCCGACAAGGCCGCCTTCACCGGCCCGGGCGACCTGGTCGGCGCACCACTCCCCGGAGTGGCGGCCAGGACCGGCACCTGCGGTGAGCTGCTGCTGTCGGGTCCCGCAGCACGGGACCGCTACCTCGGCGAGGCCCCGGACCCGTGGGTCGCCACCGGCGACCGGGCACGCCTCGACGGTGGCCGGATCGTGCTGGAGGGCCGCCGCAAGGACATGGTCCTGCGGCGCGCGGAGAACATCTACCCGGGGCTGTACGAGCCGGCCCTGCACGTACCGGGCGTCGAGCTGGCCCTGCTCGTGGGCGTACCGGCCGGCGACGGCGACGAGCGCCTGGTCGCCGTCGTCCAGCCGGCCCCCGGGGCGGACCGCGAGGCGCTGCGCGCGGCTCTGGACGGGCCGTTGGAGCGCATGGGCGCCGCCCGCCCTGACGCGGTGCTGCTCGCCGGCGTCCCGCTGTCCGGCCGGTCGCTGAAGCCCGACCGGGCCGCCACCGCCCGCCTTGCCGCCCGGCGCCTCGCCCAGGGGAGCCGAGGGTGACCGCGTGCGGCGGTGCGCCGCCGCCGCGGGTCGTCGCGCCCGCCCGCGGCCTCGTGGTGCGCGCCCGCGAGGAGGGGCCGCCCGGGGACGCCGCCCTCCCGAACCGGGCGAGCGGGCACGGTGACCGGATCGCACGGCCCGAGCGGACGGTGGTGCGCTCCCGCCTGCGCCGGCGGCGGGCCCGGGGCGCCCGGCGGACCCTGCCGTGGTGCCGGGACCGCCACTGCCGACCCGCCGACCCGAAGCAGGTGCATGTCCGGTGACCACGACTCCCGCCGCCCCCGCCCCGTCCGCCCTCCGCGCCGCCCGGCGCCGCGACCGGCGCGTGTACACCCGCTCCCACCCGGTGCTGTTCGCCCTCCTCGCCGCCACCCGCCGCCGCCCGGTCACCCGCGTCGGCGGCACGCTGCTGATACACGGCACGCGGCCCTACCGCCAGGCACTCACCGGTGTCCCGATGGACCGCACGGCCGCCGGGACCACTGGCGGCGCCGCCCGGGAACTGTCCGCGGGCGGCACCCTGTTCGACCAGGAGGGCACCGGGCACCGTGCCTCCCGGCGCGCGCTCGCCGACGAGCTGGGCACGGCAGGGGTGGAACGGCTGCGCCCGGTGTGGGGGGACGTCCTGGACCGCCGCATCGCCCCGCTCGGCGCGGGCCGCCACGTCGACCTCGTCGCCCTGGCCCGTGAACTGGCCGGGGCCACCGTCCGCGCGCTGCTGGGCATTACCGCGGACCCGCAGGACATCGCCGCGGCGGCCGCAGCGGCAGCGGCCTGCGCCGTCCGCGACCACCTGCCCGGCCCCAGGCCGCCGGGCACCGCACGCGCGGCCGTCGCGGCGGCCGCGCGACTGGATGCGCTGCTCGCCCCCGCGTCCGGCGAGTCGACCGGGCCCGCCCTGCGGGCCATGCTCACGGTCGCCGCCGTCAACACCACCGTCGCCGCCCTCCCGCGCGCCGCCGCCTGGTGCGCCGACGCGGGGCTGTGGGAGCAGGCGGCCGACGACCGGCTGCGCCCGGCCCTGGTGGACGAACTGCTGCGGGTGACCGCTCCCTCCCCGCTGCTGCCGCGGGTGGCGGCGGCCGACGCCGAGCTGGACGGCTGCCCGGTACGGGCCGGGAACCGCCTGCTCCTGATCGCCCGGCACGCCGCCCGGGCCCACGACCGGACACCCGACGCCCGTCACCCGGCCCCGCCCTCCGTGGCCCGGCTCGTCTTCGGCGCCGGCCCCCACACCTGCCCGGGGGCGCGCCTGGCCCGTGCCCAGCTCGACGACACCCTCGCCGCGCTCGCCCCCCACCGCCCCGCCGTCGTGCGCGCCCGTGTGGACCGGGGTGCGGCCCTGCCCGGCTGGCGCTCCCTCACCGTCCGGGCGGCGGACGTCCGGCCATCCCGGGAGACCCGGTGACCACGATCGCCGTCACCGGCGCGAGCGGTTTCTGCGGCTCGCACGTCGCCGCCACGGCTGCCGCCCGCGGCGCCGACGTCCTGTGTGTCGGCCGGCGCCCCGGTCCGGTCGGCCGGCACCTTCCCTGGGACGCCTCGCGGGAGGTGCCGGACGTGTCCGGCGCCGACCTCGTCGTGCACTGCGCGGCGGCCGTCGGCGACCCGGTGCCCGGCTCCCCCGCCGAGGCCGCCATGCACGCCGTCAACGTCGACGGCACGGCACGGCTGCTGGAGGCGGCCGCCGGCCGGCCCGTGGTGTGGGTGAGCAGCGCCAGCGTCTACGCGCCCGGCCCGGGACGCTCCCGGGTCACCGAGGACCATCCGGTGCGCGGGCACCTGAACGCGTACGGCCGCACCAAGGCCGCCGGGGAGGCGCTGGCGCTCGCCGCGGGCGCGGTGGTGCTGCGACCGCGCGCGGTCTACGGCGCCGGTGACCCGCACCTGGTCCCCCGGCTGCTGTCCCGCGTCCGCCGCGGCCTGCTCGTGCTGCCGGGGCCCAGCGTCCGCCTCAGCCTGACCGCCGTCGAGAACCTCGCGGACGCCTGCCTGTCGGCCGCCGGCTGGCCGCCGGGCGCGTACAACATCGCCGATCCGGCACCGTACGACCGGGACGCGGCGGTGCGGAGGGTGCTGCGCGTCCACGGCGTACGGGCCCGCGTCGGCCACGTGCCGCTGCCGGTCGCCCGCGCGGCGGCGAGCGCCGCCGAGGCACTGGCCCGGCTGCGCCCGCACGCGCGGCCCCCGCTCACCCGCTACGCCGTCGACCAGCTCGCGCACTCCGTCGTCCTGGACGTGTCCAGGGCCGAGTCCCAAGGCTGGGTGGCCCGCCGCACTCTTGAGGACTACGGGCCTTCCCCGAGGGCCGCGGTCCGGCGGAACGGCGGCCGGGGCGCGGGCGGGGAACGTCCCGAAGCCGGTGCCCGTGAGGTCCGCCCGCCCGAGGACCATGCCTGACGTGTCCTTGACAGGAACCTCGAACGACGTCAATGTCGTGCCTCTCGGCCGGTACCACCGAATGAGGAGAGGCAGCCCCCCACATGAGATCACGTTCTGTCAAAATCCTGGTGTCGATACTGGCGGGCGCGGGCCTGACGCTCGCCGCACCCGCGGCCCTGCCCGGGGTCGCGAACGCCGCGCCGCCCGCCGCCGTGGCGACCGTCACCGACGGCTGCTACACCTGGGGCGGGACGCTCAGCGAAGGATCCTCCGGCGAAGCCGTGCGACAGCTCCAGATCCGGGTCGCCGGTTACCCGGGCTCGGGCAGCCAGCTCGCCATCGACGGCCAGTTCGGCCCGGCCACCAAGGCCGCGGTGCAGCGCTTCCAGGCGGCCTACGGCCTCGGCGCCGACGGCATCGCGGGCCCGATCACCTTCAACAAGATCTACGAGCTCCAGGACGACGACTGCACCCCGGCCAACTTCACGTACGACGAGCTGAACAACTGCAACTCCGACTGGTCCGGAGGCAAGGTCAGCGCGGCCACGGCCCGCGCCAACGCCCTGGTCACCATGTGGAAGCTGCAGGCCATGCGGCACGCCATGGGCGACCGGCCGATCGTCGTGAACGGCGGGTTCCGCAGCGTCACCTGCAACACCAACGTGGGCGGCGCGGCCAACAGCCGCCACATGTACGGCCACGCGGCCGACCTCGGCGCGGGCTCCCAGGGCTTCTGCGCCCTGGCACTGGCGGCCCGCAACCACGGCTTCACGGAGATCCTCGGCCCGGGCTACCCGGGCCACAACGACCACACGCACGTCGCCGGCGGCGACGGCCGCTTCTGGTCGGCCCCGAACTGCGGTATGTGACCCGTCGGTCCGCCTGCCGCGCTCGTCCGCGACGCCCGCTCCGGTGCTTCGGCCCGGGGCGGGCGTCGGCCGTTGTACGGCCGACGCCCGCGGCCGTACGGCCGACCGCCGCCCGCGACGCCGTTCGTACGGGTCCGCCCACGGCACACGGGGCCCAACCGGCCGGGAGGCGACGCCTTCGGGGACTTCCGGCACACCGGAAGCAGCACGGCGCACCGGCGGGGAGACCGCGACCCGCGAGTTCCGGTCAACCATTCATTGGCATGGCCGCGTCATA
>DASTDN010000466.1:0-7973 GCA_035710365.1 Streptomyces sp.
GCACGCGAGCAAAACCACTCAATTCGGGGTCGTGGCTGCCATACTGCGCGCCCGCACACACTTCCACCGAACGGAAACGGCGTGGAATTGTTTGACGCAGGTCACACGGCCGGTCGGTTCCGCGGCCGGTGATGTCGGCGATGCTGTCCTGCAGACAACCGCCACACGGAGGGGATACGCCATGGCCGACACCGTGCTGTACGAGGTGACCGACGGACTCGCGACGATCACGCTGAACCGCCCCGAGGCGATGAACGCGCTGAACGTCGACACCAAGGTCGCCCTGCGCGAGGCGGCGAGGTCCGCCGCGGCCGACGACGCCGTGCGGGCGGTGCTGCTGACGGCCGCCGGGGAGCGGGCGTTCTGCGTCGGGCAGGACCTGAAGGAGCACATCGGGCTGCTGGCCGCGGACCGGGAGGCCGGCACCGGCCAGACCATGAGCACGGTGCGGGAGCACTACAACCCCATCGCGCTGGCGCTGGCCGGTGCCCCGAAGCCGGTGGTCGCGGCGGTGAACGGCGTGGCGGCCGGGGCGGGCTTCGGTTTCGCACTCGCCGCGGACTACCGGCTGGTCGCGGACAGCGCGAGCTTCAACACGTCCTTCGCCGGGGTGGCGCTGACCGCCGACTCCGGCATCTCGTGGACGCTGCCCCGCGTCGTCGGTCCCGGCCGGGCCACGGACCTGCTGCTGTTCCCGCGGAACATCGGCGCGCAGGAGGCGTACGAGCTGGGCATCGCGAGCCAGGTGGTGCCGGCGGCGGAGCTGCGGGCCGAGGCCGAGAAGGTGGCGCGGGCGCTTGCCGCGGGGCCGACGGTCTCGTACGCGTCGCTGAAGGAGTCCGTGGCGTACGGGCTGACGCACTCGCTGCGGGAGACGCTGGAGAAAGAGGAGGAGCTGCAGACGCGGGCGGGCGCCTCGGAGGACCACGCGATCGCCGTGCAGGCCTTCGTCAAGAAGGAGAAGCCGGTCTACCTGGGCCGGTGACCTCGCCGGCCGGCCTCACCGCCCGCGCGCCACGCACGTCTCCAGGTGGTCGTCGACCAGGCCGCACGCCTGCATCAGCGCGTACGCCGTCGTCGGGCCGACGAAACGCAGGCCCCGCTTCTTCAGGGCCTTGGACAGGGCCGTCGACTCGGGGGTGATCGCCGGGACGTCCGCCAGGGTCTTCGGGGCGGGGCGGCCCGGCCCCGGGGCGTGCGACCAGATCAGGTCGTCCAGGTCGCCGACCGCCCAGTCGGCGAGCACGCGCGCGTTGGCGAGCGTGGCGTCGATCTTGGCGCGGTTGCGGATGATGCCGGGGTCGGCGAGGAGCCGTTCACGGTCGTCGTCGGTGAAGGCGGCGACGTCGGCGATGCCGAAGCCGGCGAAGGCGGCGCGGAAGCCGGGGCGGCGGCGCAGGATGGTGATCCAGGACAGGCCCGACTGGAAGGCCTCCAGGCTGAGCCGCTCGAAGAGGGCGTCGTCGCCGTGGACCGGGCGGCCCCACTCGTCGTCGTGGTAGCTCACGTAGTCCGCGGTGGACAGGGCCCAGGGGCAGCGCAGCGCTCCGTCGGGACCGGCGAGGGCCGCGCTCACCGCTGGTCCTCGCGCGCGGGCCGCTCGGGCGCGGCGCGGTGGGCGGCGGCGCGGGCCCCGGCCAGCGCGGACTCCAGGTCGGCGATGCGGGCGTCCCGCTCGGCGAGTTCGGCGCCGAGACGGCCGAGGGCGTCGTCCACGTCGGCCATGCGGTAGCCGCGCGCGGCGAGCGGGAAACGCAGCCGCTCCACGTCGGCGGGGCCGAGCGGCCGGTCCGGCGGCAGGTGGTCCTGGAGGCGCTCCGGCGCGGCGTCGGGCAGCGGGGCCCGCTCCCCGCCGCCCATCACGGCGAGGGTCACCCCGGCGACCACGACGACGAGCGCCACGACCAGGAACAAGAACATCACCATCGCTGGGGCCCCCACGTCGGATGGATCGGATGCGGATGTGTCAGGCTCCGATCGTGCCATGCGGGTGTGACAGTTAGGGTCACAGGCGGCGTGGACGGACACCGGGGACGTACGAGGAGAGGTCACAGGGGATGCTCAGGCTGGGCAGGCGCGCGTTCGACCCGCACGAGCCGGTGATCATGGCCATCGTGAACCGGACCCCGGACTCCTTCTACGACCAGGGCGCCACCTTCGGCGACGAGCCGGCGCTCGCGCGCGTGGAGCAGGCGGTGGCGGACGGGGCCGCGATCATCGACATCGGCGGGGTGAAGGCCGGACCCGGTGAGGAGGTCACCGCCGAGGAGGAGGCGCGGCGCACGGTCGGCTTCGTGGCGGAGGTGCGGCGGCGCTTCCCGGACGTCGTGATCAGCGTGGACACCTGGCGGCACGAGGTCGGCGAGGCCGTGTGCGAGGCGGGCGCCGATCTGCTGAACGACGCGTGGGGCGGCGTGGACCCCAAGCTCGCGGAGGTCGCGGCACGGTACGGCGTGGGCCTGGTGTGCACGCACGCGGGCGGCGCGGAGCCGCGTACCCGCCCGCACCGGGTGACGTACGACGACGTGATGGCGGACATCCTGCGCGTGACGGTCGGGCTGGCCGAGCGGGCGGTGGCGCTCGGGGTGCCGCGCGAGTCGGTGCTGATCGACCCCGGGCACGACTTCGGGAAGAACACGCGGCACAGCCTGGAGGCGACGCGGCGGCTCGGGGAGATGGTGGAGACGGGCTGGCCGGTGCTGGTGTCGCTGTCGAACAAGGACTTCGTCGGGGAGACCCTGGACCGGCCCGTGAAGGAGCGGGTGCTGGGCACGCTGGCGACGACCGCGGTGTCCGCGTGGCTGGGGGCGCAGGTGTACCGGGTGCACGAGGTCGCCGAGACCCGGCAGGTGCTGGACATGGTGGCGTCGATCGCGGGCCACCGTCCCCCGGCGGTCGCCCGCCGGGGTCTGGCGTAGCCCTCGGTACCGGGCCGGGCCGTGCGGATCCTCGTGGACCGGGCCGCGATGCCGGACGCGGTGCGCCGCCGGGCGGAGCACCGCCCGCGTGCCGGGAGCACTCGGGCCGTACGACAACGCCGCGCGGTGCCGTGGCCGTCGCCGCGGGCCCGCGAGGACCCGCACGGGACGGCCTAGCGCCCGGCCTCCTTGGAGACCAGGGCGACGGCCTCCTCCACGTCGTCCGTGACGTGGAACAGCAGCAGGTCCTTCTGGGCGGCCTTGCCGCCGGCGATCACGGTCTTCTCCAGCCAGTCGACGAGGCCGCCCCAGTACTCGCTGCCGAAGAGCACGATCGGGAAGCGGGTCACCTTCTGCGTCTGGACGAGGGTGAGGGCCTCGAAGAGTTCGTCGAGGGTGCCGAGACCACCAGGGAGGACGACGAAGCCCTGCGCGTACTTGACGAACATCATCTTCCGGACGAAGAAGTAGCGGAAGTTGAGGCCGATGTCGACGTACTGGTTGAGTCCCTGCTCGAAGGGAAGTTCGATGCCGAGGCCGACGGAGACGCCGTTCGCCTCGCAGGCGCCCTTGTTGGCGGCCTCCATGGCGCCGGGCCCGCCGCCGGTGATGACGGCGAAGCCCGCCTCCACCAGGCCGCGGCCGATGCGCACCCCGGCCTCGTACTCGGGCGAGGTCTCCGGGGTCCGGGCGGAGCCGAACACACTGATGGCGGGCGGCAGTTCGGCGAGGGTGCCGAAGCCCTCGATGAACTCCGACTGGATGCGCAGCACCCGCCAGGGGTCGGTGTGCACCCAGTCGCTGGGGCCGCCCGCGTCCAGCAGCCGCTGGTCCGTGGTGCTCGCCTGGACCTGGTCCCGCCTGCGGAGGACCGGTCCCAGGCGCTGCTCCTCGGGGGGCCGCCTCTTCCCCTCGGGGTTTCCGGTAGCCATGTGCGCTCCCTCCGTCGGCGTGTCGTTCCCGCTCAGCGTAGATCCACAAAGGTCGTGTCCGGGGGATCTCCGCATGTCCGCCGGTGAGGCGCCCTAAACACGGGCGGCGCTGTCACCGCCCGGGGCCTACGCGGTGAGCCAGGCCCGCAGCCGCTCCTCGCACTCGGTGATCTTCGCGGTGTCGACGCGCTCGTCGCGCTTGTGGGCGTACTGGGGGTCGCCGGGGCCGTAGTTCACCGCGGGCACGCCGAGCGCGGAGAACCGGGACACGTCGGTCCAGCCGAACTTGGGCTTCGGGGTGCCGCCGACCGCCTCGATGAAGGCCGCCGCGGCGGGGTGGGACAGCCCGGGCAGCGCGGCGCCGCTGTGGTCGTCCACGACGAACTCCTCGACGCCGCAGTCCGCGAACACCTCGTGGACGTGGGCCAGCGCCTCCTCGGCCGTACGGTCGGGCGCGTAGCGGAAGTTGACGCCGACGACGCACTCGTCGGGGATGACGTTGCCCGCGACTCCGCCCGTGATGCCGATCGCGTTCATGCCCTCGTGGTAGCGCAGGCCGTCGATCACGGGACGGCGCGGCTCGTAGGCGGCCAGCTTCGCGAGGACCGGGGCCGCCGCGTGGATGGCGTTGGAGCCCATCCAGCCGCGCGCCGAGTGCGCCCGCTCGCCCCTGGTCTTCAGCAGGACCCGCAGGGTGCCCTGGCAGCCGCCCTCGACCTGCCCGTCGGAGGGCTCCAGCAGCACCGCGAAGTCGCCCAGGAGCCAGTCGGGGCGGGCGCCCGCGACGTGTCCGAGTCCGTTGAGGTCGGCGGTGACCTCCTCGTTGTCGTAGAAGACGAACGTCAGGTCGCGGTTGGGGGCCGGGACCGTGGCCGCGATGCGCAACTGGACCGCGACGCCCGCCTTCATGTCGCAGGTGCCGCAGCCCCACAGCACGCCGTTCTCGTCGAGGCGCGAGGGGAGGTTGTCCGCGACCGGCACGGTGTCGATGTGCCCTGCGAGAATCACCCGCTCGGGCCGCCCCAGGTGGGTACGCGCCACGACGTTGTTGCCGTGCCGGTCGACCGTGAGGTGTGGCAGCGCCCGCAGGGCGGTCTCGACGGCGTCCGCGAGGGGCTTCTCGGTGCCGCTCACGGAGGGCATGTCGACGAGCCGGGCGGTCAGCCGCGCGGCGTCCGTCGTGAGGTCAAGCGGGGTATCGGCCATGCCCTCGACCCTAGCGCCCGGGCCCCTGTGGCACTGTCCACACCCCGCTCCGGACCGGCCGGGCCTCAAGTACCTTGTAGACGTGCCAGAGCCGCCCACCTCTTCCCCCCGCAAGCGCCGCGGCCGCCTCCTCAGATGGGGTGCGGCCCTCGTGGCCCTGCTCGCGGTCGCCGGCTACCTCGCGGTGCAGTACGTCACCGGGGGCAGGAGCGGTCCGGGCTGCCGGGTCGTGTCGGCCGGGGGCTCGACGGCGGCGTACGCGTTCTCGCCGGAGCAGGCGGTCAACGCGGCGACGATCACCGCGGTGGGCACCGCGCGGGGCCTGCCCGAGCGGGCGGTGACGATCGCGCTCGCGACCGCGCTCCAGGAGTCCGCCCTGCGCAACATCGAGCACGGCGACCGCGACTCGCTCGGCCTGTTCCAGCAGCGCCCCTCCCAGGGCTGGGGCACCCCGCGGCAGATCATGGACCCGACGTACGCGGCGGCGAAGTTCTACGACCACCTGGCCGAGGTCCCCGGTTACACGCGGCTGCCGCTGACGGTCGCGGCGCAGCGCGTGCAGCGCAGCGGCTTCCCGCAGGCGTACGCCAAGCACGAGCCGGACGCGTCGCTGCTCGCCGCCGCCCTCACCGGGCGCGCGGAGGCCACGCTGACCTGCGAGGGCCGGCCGGCCGCCACCCGGGCGGCGGGCGCGCAGGCGGTGCGCGAGGCGCTGGTGCGCGACTTCGGGCGCGACGCGCTGCAGCCGGCCGGCGCCGAGGTCGGCGGGACCGCCGCGCCCGCGCCCACGGCCCCGCCCCCGGACCGCGACGGGAACACGGTGCTGCTGCCGGTGCCCGCCGGCCCGGGCCCCGGCGGGGAGCGGAGCGCCGGACGGCGCGGCTGGCAGTTGGCCCACTGGGCGGTGGCCAACGCCTCGGCGCTGCACATCCGGCAGGTGACGTACGCAGGCCGGGAGTGGACCGCGGGGCACACGGACAGCCACTGGCGCGGGACGGGCGGGGCCGGGGCCGGCGCGGCGGGCGCCCAGAGGGACGCGGAAGCGGTCCGCATCACGACCACCGTGCCGTAGGGCGAGACGCCACCCGCACGGATCACTCGCCCCTCCCCCGTGCCGGCTCCGCACGCCCGGTCGCGCCCGTCGGGGGCCGCTCGGGGCCGCGGGCGCCGCCGGTCAGGTGTGGGTGAGGCGCTCCGCCGCCGCCCGGACGCGCTCGTCCGTCGCCGTCAGGGCCACTCGGACGAAGCGGTCGCCCGCGGCGCCGTAGAAGTCGCCCGGGGCCACGAGGACGCCCAGCTCCGCCAGGTGCGCCACGGTGTCCCAGCAGGACTCGTCGCGGGTGGCCCACAGGTACAGGCTCGCTTCGCTGTGCTCGATGCGGAAACCGTGCTTCAGCAGGGCCTCGCGCAGCACCTCGCGGCGGGCCGCGTAGCGCGCGCGCTGCTCCCGTACGTGCGCGTCGTCGCCGAGGGCCGCGACGACCGCCGCCTGCGTCGGCGCGGACGTCATCATGCCGCCGTGCCTGCGGATCTCCAGCAGCGCGCCGAGGACCTGCGGGTCACCGGCGAGGAAGGCGGCGCGGTAGCCGGCCAGGTTGGAGCGCTTGGACAGCGAGTGCACCGCGACGATGCCGTCGTAGGAGCCGCCGTTGACGTCCGGGTGCAGGACGGAGACCGGGTCGGCCTCCCAGCCCAGTTCCAGGTAGCACTCGTCGGAGAACAGCAGGACGCCGTGGGCGCGGGCCCAGGCCACGATCCGGGTCAGCTCGTCCTTGGCGAGGACCCGGCCCGTCGGGTTGGACGGGGAGTTCAGCCACAGCAGCCGCAGACCGGCCGGGTCCAGTCCGGTCGGGTCGTCGTACACCTCGTGCCCGGCGCGGGCCAGCCGGGCGCCGACCTCGTACGTCGGGTAGGCCAGCCGCGGGTACGCCACGCGGTCGCCCGGGCCGAGGCCCAACTGGGTCGGGAGCCAGGCCACGAGCTCCTTGGAGCCCACGATCGGCAGCACGTGGTGGTGGGTGACGCCGCGGGCGCCCAGCCGGCGCTCCAGCCAGCCGGTGATCGCGTCGCGCAGCTCGGGCGTGCCCCACACGGTCGGGTAGCCCGGGGAGTCCGCCGCGTCGCTCAGCGCCTTCCGGACCAGCTCGGGCACCGGGTCGACCGGGGTTCCGACGGACAGGTCGACGATGCCGTCCGGGTGCGCGGCGGCCGTCTCCTTGTACGGCGCCAGCCGGTCCCACGGGAAGTCCGGGAGGCGGTCGCGCAGCGACTGCGGGGCGGCGGATGGGCGGGCGGGCACTGCGGACACGTTCTCTTGCTCGCTTTCGTGCGGTGCGGCGGCCCCCGTACGGCAAACGCCCCGGTCCCGTACGGCCGTCGCGGTGTGCGGGGCGTACGGGACCGAGGCGGCGCGGTGCGGGCCGCTTACGGGATTACTCGGCCGCGGCGGCCTGCGGCGGCAGCGCCGCGACGAGCGGGTGGTCGCGGTCGATCAGCCCCAGCTTGCTCGCGCCACCGGGCGAACCGAGCTCGTCGAAGAACTCGACGTTCGACTTGTAGTAGTCCTTCCACTCCTCCGGAGTGTCGTCCTCGTAGAAAATGGCCTCCACCGGGCACACCGGCTCACAGGCCCCACAGTCGACGCATTCGTCCGGGTGGATGTACAAGGACCGCTTGCCCTCGTAGATGCAGTCGACCGGGCACTCCTCGATGCACGCCTTGTCCTTGACGTCGACACAAGGCTGCGCGATGACGTAAGTCACGCTGTCATTCCTCCTCGATAGGGCGCTGGCGGGCCTCCTCAGGCTCCGCCGCCTGGCGCGCGGGAGCGCGGCGTCGTCGATGCCCGCCCCTAGTATCTCCGTTCCGGGGCAAGATCCGAACAGGAGGGGTGAACTGACCTGTGGAATTCTCGGCC
>DASTDN010000467.1:0-8687 GCA_035710365.1 Streptomyces sp.
CAACAGGGGCTGCCAGAGCAGTGCGGCGACTGTACCCGGCGGTACGCGGGCACGACAATCTTCCTCTGGTTTCACGTCCGCAGGAAACGGGCATTCGACCGTCTTTCGGCGGACGGCGGGCATGACTTTGGCGTTGCGTTCGAAATGCGTTCGATGTCGGGTGGTTCGGGGTCCGCTGTGGATCACCTTTGTTCGGAACGCAGTTCGGGAGCGAGGGGCGGGGTGGGTGCCCGGGGCTTCTGTGGCGGTTCGGGCGTGTTGTGGCGGAGCGGCCCCTGGGTCATGCGCGCATGGCGGGACGTCGTGTACGCCACGGAGGTGCTGCCGGGTGAGTCGTGCGTGTCGTGCGAGGCCCCCGGGGCCGGGAACGGTGTGCGATGAACGTGTCCCACCGTGTGATTTCGCCCTCCCTCCGCACCGTGCGGCGGCCGCTTGCGGGATGCTGTAGATAACGTTCGTTCACTTCCCGGCCGGTGTGGGGCCGGGACCGTACAGTTCCGTGCCGGATGGCGTAGTCGTTGATGGAGGCAGTGATGGGTGTGGCAGCCGGTCCGATCCGCGTGGTGGTGGCCAAGCCGGGGCTCGACGGCCACGATCGCGGGGCGAAGGTGATCGCGCGGGCGCTGCGCGACGCGGGTATGGAGGTCATCTACACCGGCCTCCACCAGACCCCCGAGCAGATCGTCGACACCGCGATCCAGGAGGACGCCGACGCGATCGGGCTGTCCATCCTGTCCGGGGCGCACAACACGCTCTTCGCGGCCGTGATCGACCTGCTGAAGGAGCGGGACGCCGCGGACATCCTCGTCTTCGGCGGCGGGATCATCCCCGAGGCGGACATCGACCCGCTGAAGGAGAAGGGCGTCGCGGAGATCTTCACGCCCGGGGCGACGACCGCGTCGATCGTGGACTGGGTGCGCGCGAACGTGAGGCAGCCGGCCGAGGCGTAACGCCCTCCGGCTGTCCGCCCCGCGCACAGCCGGACACGGACACGGACACGGACCCGGCTCCGGACCGGCCGCGGACTGCCGCCCCGCCCGTCACGGCGGCGACGTCGTCCCGGTCCGTTTCCCGGGCGGGTCACGCGGGTGGCCGCAGCTCGTCCGTCATCGCCGCGCGCAGCCGCAGGGTCGTGACCAGGCGTTGGAAGGCTTCCGCCCAGTAGCCTCCGGCGCCCGGGGACGCGTCCTCCGGTTCGTCCGGCACGGCCAGCAGGCCGTCGAGACGGCTCGCCTCGCACGGGTCGAGGCAGCGCTCGGCCAGGCCCATCACACCGCTGAAACTCCACGGGTAACTGCCCGCGTCGCGAGCGATGTTGAGCGCGTCGACCACGGCCCGGCCGAGCGGCGGGGACCACGGCACCGCGCACACCCCGAGCAACTGGAACGCCTCGGACAGCCCGTGCGTCGCGATGAACCCCGCCACCCATGCGGCGCGCGCCCCGGCGGGCAGAGTGCCCAGCAGCTTGGCCCGTTCGGCCAGGGACACCGCTCCCGGGCCGCCCGCCTCCGGCGCCGTGGGCTCCCCGAGGAGGGCCCGCGCCCACGCCGCGTCCCGCTGGCGCACCGCCGCCCTGCACCACGCGGCGTGCAGCTCGGCCTGCCAGCCGTCCGCGACCGGGAGCGCCACGATCTCGCACGGCGTACGGCCGCCCAGTCTGCGGGACCACACGCCGAGCGGGGCGGCCTCCACCAACTGGCCCAGCCACCACGAGCGCTTTCCCCGGCCGCCGGGCGGCTTCGGTACGACCCCGTCCCGCTCCATCGCGGCGTCGCACTCGTGGGGTGCCTCGACGCCGATGGTGGGCGTGCCGCGCGTGTGGTCCAGCGCGACGCACGCCCCCGCCCTGGCCGCCATCCGCGCGGCGAGCGCCGACCCCGGCAGGGCGGAGAGCAGTTCGGCCGCCGTCGCCCGGACGTTCCGGCTGCGGTCGGCCAGCGCCTGCTCCAGGAACGGCTCGTCCCACGCGGTCAGCCCCGCGCGCAGGGAGTCGAGGAACATCAGCCGGTCCTCGGCCCGTTCCGTCGCCCACGTCGACGCGAGCAGCTCGCGTGCGGCGGACGGGTCGCGGGCGCGCAGCCCGCAGAGCAGCGCGACACGCTCGGCGAACAGGCCCTCCCGCCACAGCCGCCCAACCGGGTGGGCCTCGTCCTGCCGGGTGGGGCCGGACTCCCCCCGGTGGGGCGGCGCGGTGCCACCGCCGGGGGTGGCACGCAGGGCGAAGCGCCAGTCCGGGTTCAGACGGGCCAGCCACAGGGCTCGCGGCCCCGCGAAGGCCAGCGCCGCCGGACGCAGGTCCGTCCGGCCCCGGGCCGCGTCCAGCAGAGCGGGCAGCGACTCGGGCGGGGCCGCGTAACCGCGGGCGTTGGCCGTGGCCAGCCATTGCGGGAGCAGCTCCATCAGGTCCGGTGCCGCGCCTCTGCGGCCTCCGCCGGACGCTCCCGGCCGGTCGGCCAGCAGCATCTCCAGCCGGCGGGCGGCGGCGGGCGGCAGCGGTGGGCGGGTCTCCTCGGGCGCAGGTTCGGGCCGGCTGGCGGCCGGCGCGGGACGCAGCCCGGCCCGGCGCCGCACGGTCTCCTCCGCCGCCGCGTCCAGCAGCGCGAGAGGAGCGTCCCCGCCCGGCGCACAGCCCGGCGGGCTACGGCGCGCGGTGCCGAGGAGCGCGGCCGTGACGAGATCCTCCCAGGGGCTGGTGGGGCTGGTGGGGCTGGTGGGGCTGGTGGGGCTGGTCGGGCTCGTCAGGCGAGTGGGGCTGATGGGGTCGGTGGGCCTGGTCAGGCGGGGAGCGCTGTTCGTCGGTTCGGTGGCAGGGGGGTGGCGGGACGGTTCAGGGGGCGGGGTGGTGGCCATGTGGGTGGGGGATTCCCTTCGGTGAAGCGGCCGGGGTGGTCCGGGGCCCGAGGAGGGGGCGTCGGGCCGCGTAGCGGGTCGGTCAGTACAGGGGGACCGGGGTGCCCCCTATCTCCGGCCAGGCCGTCAAGGGCGTGAAGCCCTGATGACCGCACTCGCCGAAGACCTGCACGGGTGCGCCGCCCGACAGCGCGACCAGACGCCACAGCCCCGGGCGCGCGCGGGCGGCCGGGGTCAGGGGCAGGGCCGTGTCCTCGTCCGCGTCCGCCAACTGCCACCCGTCGCCGTCCCGTGCCGGCACGACCCGGCCGAGGGTCACCGGCACCGACTCCAGCCACGGATCGTCCCGCAGCGCCGTGCCGTACCGGGCGGTGGCCCGGGTCGTCGACACGCCCGGCGGGCGTATGTCCGTCACCGTCGGCGCCGCGAACCGTTCGCCCAGCGCCACCCGCTGCCAGGTCCCGCCCGCGTACGGCGACACCTCCGCCTCCAGCGACAGCCCCACCGGCAGCGTCAGCTCCGGAGCGCGGCCCGCCGCACCGTAGGACAGGACGAGAGCCGTACGGTGCGACTGCGCCCCGTACAGCCATATCCGACGGGTCGTCAGGCGGGCGTCCGCTGAGTCGTACTGGGCGAGGACCAGCCAGCGGTCCCGTACCGGCGGGCCCGACGGGGAGGCGGGCAGGCCCGTGCGGGCGCGGACCGTGGCCGCCAGGCCGTCGGGCAGCGCCGCGCGGCGCAGCCACGCGCGGTTGAGGAGATGCAGCAGCGCCACCTCCTCCAGCAGCCGCACCGGCCAGTGCGGGCCGGACGACGCGATCGCCCCCAACTCCCGTACGCGCGTGGCCAGACCGGGGGCCTGGGCGTCGATCATGCGGGCCGCTGTCTCCTCCCACAGCCCGCACCCCGCCTGCTCCGCCCCCGCCAGACCGGTGCGCAGCAGATCCGCGAGGCGCTGCTCCAGCTCCGTCGCACCCGCGGTGATCCGTTCGGCCCGCCGCTCCGCCCTGCGCCGTGCCGCCTCGGAACCGGCCGCAGCGGGGCCGGGGCCCACCTCGTCGGCCGGCTGTTCCCCCTCCGTCTCCCCGCACGGCAGGTCCTGCCTCGCCGGTGCTTCGTCCTCCGGCGGTTCTCCTCTCCTGGCCGGCCGCTGCGCCGCCCAGTCGGGCGGCCGTCCCGGCGGCAGCGCGCCCTCCGGGTCCGCCCACAGCAGAAGCAGCCCGAGAGTGTGCTTGCACGGCACCTTCCGGCTCGGACAACTGCACCGGTACACCGGGACGGACGCGCCGTCGCCCAGGTCGACGACCGTCCGGTACGACCTGCCGCCACCGCCACCGCCACCGCCACCGCCCCGGCACACCCCCCACACCGTCCCCCCGTCCTGGCCGGTCCCCGACCACGCCCCGGCCACGCCGAGCCTTCTCCCCGCCCCTCGTGACGCCTCGTCAGGCGCCAGCGCCAGCACCTGGTCCGCGGTCCGGCGCACCCCCTGCTGAGTCATGACACCGAAGGTAGGTCCCCCCACTGACAATCGGCCCTGCGCAAGGCGTTTGCGCAGGTCAGAACGCGTTGTCAGTGGGGTGGTGCAGTGTGGAGCCAGATCAGAGCCGGCCAAGCTGGAGGGGGACTCAGCCATGCCAGTTTCCGTGGACACCGCACTCTCACAGACCACCGGCCCCGCAGAATCCGGTCCAGGCGTCCCCGCGCCCGCGGCGGAGGTGCTGAGGCCGCACGCCGAGGACGCCTTCGCCGACGAACTCACCGCGCTGGCCGCGCACGACGACCGGCCGCGCCCCGCCCGCTGGAAGCTGTCGCCGTGGGCCGTCGCCACGTACCTGCTGGGCGGCACCCTGCCGGACGGCACCGTGATCACACCCAAGTACGTGGGGCCGCGCCGCATCGTCGAGGTCGCCGTCACCACCCTCGCCACCGACCGCGCCCTGCTCCTGCTCGGCGTGCCCGGCACCGCCAAGACCTGGGTGTCGGAGCATCTCGCCGCTGCCGTCAGCGGCGATTCGACCCTGCTGGTCCAGGGCACGGCCGGCACCCCGGAGGAGGCGATCCGGTACGGGTGGGACTACGCCCGGCTGCTCGCCCACGGCCCCAGCCGCGACGCCCTCGTGCCCAGCCCCGTCATGCGGGCCATGGCGGACGGCATGACGGCACGTGTCGAGGAGCTGACGCGCATCCCGGCCGACGTACAGGACACGCTCATCACGATCCTGTCGGAGAAGACGCTGCCGATACCGGAGCTGGGCGCGGAGGTGCTGGCCGTGCGCGGTTTCAACCTCATCGCCACGGCCAACGACCGCGACCGCGGGGTCAACGACCTGTCCAGCGCCCTGCGCCGCCGCTTCAACACGGTCGTCCTGCCGCTCCCGGAGAGCGCCGACGCGGAGGTCGACATCGTCTCGCGCCGCGTCGGCCAGATCGGACGCTCCCTGGACCTGCCCGCCGTGCCCGACGGCGTGGACGAGATCCGCCGCGTCGTGACCGTCTTCCGTGAACTGCGCGCCGGGGTCACGGCGGACGGCCGTACGAAGCTGAAGTCGCCCAGCGGCACCCTGTCCACGGCCGAGGCGATCTCCGTCGTCACCAGCGGGCTGGCGCTCGCCGCGCACTTCGGTGACGGCGTGCTGCGGCCCGGCGACGTCGCCGCCGGCCTGCTCGGCGCGGTCGTCCGCGACCCGGCGGCCGACCGGGTCGTCTGGCAGGAGTACCTGGAGACGGTCGTACGGGAGCGGGACGGCTGGACGGACTTCTACCGCGCCTGCCGGGAGGTGAGCGCGTGACGCGGGAGGTGGCACACGGACTGAGCGGGGGGTGGAGTGCGGTGCGAAGCGGGGCGACGGCCGGGGGTATGACGGCGACGGACGGGTCGTGCACGTCCGGTCGCAAGGGGGGCTTGTCGCGGCCATGGGATCCGGGCCGCCGAGCCGGTGCGCCGGCAGCTGGAGGGCCTTCCGCCCGCCGGGCCGCCGCCGACGACTCCCGCTGGCCTCGACGGGGAGGGGGAGGCAGTGGCCGGGGGTGAGGCGACGGGGGCGGGTCCGCTGCTGCTCGGGGTGAGGCATCACGGGCCGGGCTCGGCGCGGGCAGTCCGGGCGGCGCTGGACGCCACCCGGCCCCGGGCGCTGCTGATCGAGGGCCCGCCCGAGGCCGACGGCCTCATCGAGCTGGCCGGTGACGAGGCCATGCGTCCCCCGGTCGCGTTGCTCGCCCACGCCGTGGAGGAGCCGGGCCGCTCGGTGTTCTGGCCGCTGGCCGAGTTCTCGCCGGAGTGGGTCGCGATCCGCTGGGCCCTGACCCGTGAAGTCCCCGTTCCGGTCCGTTTCATCGACCTGCCCGCGACGCACACCCTGGCCCGGAGGAGCGGCGCCGCGCCCGGCGACGCCGATGCCGCGCCCGGCCGGTGCGGGACCGGCGACGGCGGGTCCCGTGACATCGGGACAGGACCCGCCGACGGTCATGTCCGGCCGGGCGCGCCCGGGGACTCGCGGCCGGTGGAAGGCCCTGTGCGGGACCAGGGGGAGGACCCGCCACGGGACGGTGACACGGACCGCCTGCGAACCGTCCGTGCCGACCCCCTCGCCGTGCTCGCCGAGACCGCCGGGTACGACGATCCCGAACGCTGGTGGGAGGACGTGGTCGAGCACCGCGGCGCCGTGGAGGCGGACCCGCTCGCGCCGTTCGCCGCGCTGGAAGAGGCGATGGGCGCGCTGCGGGAGGCGTACGGGGACGGCGGCGACGGGTGGGACGGCGTGCGGGAGGCGTACATGCGGCTCCGGCTGCGGGCGGCGCGGCGGGAGTTCGGGGACGCGGTGGCCGTGGTGTGCGGGGCGTGGCACGTGCCGGCGCTGCGGCGGAGGACCACGGTCGCGGCCGACCGCGCCCTGCTGAAGGGCCTGCCCAAGGTCAGGGCCGACATGACGTGGGTGCCGTGGACGAACCGGAGACTGTCCCGGTCGAGCGGGTACGGCGCGGGCATCGACTCGCCCGGCTGGTACGGGCATCTGTTCGGCGTCCCGGACCGGCCGGTGGAGCGCTGGCTGACCAGGGTGGCCGGGCTGCTGCGGGCCGAGGACCGGATCGTGTCCCCGGCGCACGTCATCGAGGCGGTGCGGCTGGCGGAGACGCTCGCCGCGCTGCGCGGCCGCCCGCTGCCCGGCCTGACCGAGACGACGGACGCGGTGCGGGCCGTGATGTGCGACGGCTCGGACGTGCCGCTGGCGCTGGTGCGCGATCGGCTGGTCGTCGGGGACGCGATGGGCGAGGTGCCGCCGACGGCGCCCGCGGTTCCGCTCCAGCGGGACCTTTCCCGGACGCAGCGTCGACTGCGGCTCACCCCGGAGGCGCAGGAGCGGGAGCTGGAACTCGACCTGCGCAAGGAGACCGACGCCGGGCGCAGCAGACTCCTGCACCGGTTGAGGCTGCTCGGCGTGGAGTGGGGCGGCACGGCCGCCTCGCGGGGGAGTACGGGGACCTTCCGCGAGACGTGGCTGCTGCGCTGGGAGCCCGAACTCGTCGTGCGGGTCGCCGAGGCAGGGGTGTGGGGGACGACCGTGCTCGCCGCCGCGACCGCCAAGGCGGAGGCGGACGCCGTGGCGGCCACGGGCCTGGCCGATGTGACCGGGCTCGCCGAGCGCTGCCTGCTGGCCGGACTGCCGGACGCGTTGCCCACGGTGATGCGGACCCTCGCCGACCGGGCGGCGCTCGACACCGACGTGGGGCACCTCGCGCAGGCCCTGCCCGCCCTGGTCCGGGCACTGCGGTACGGGGACGTGCGCGGGACGGCCACCGCCGCGCTCACCGGGGTCGCGGCGGGGCTCGCCGAGCGGATCTTCGTAGGCCTGCCCCCGGCCTGCACCGGACTGGACGCGAATGCCGCCGAGGAGATGCGGCGCCACGTGGACGCCGTGCACGGGGCGCTGGGGCTGCTGGACGACACCCAGGGGGTGGCGGCCGGCGGGGCCGAGGAGGCGGTCGGGGGCGGTCCGCAGGGCGAGACGCCCTGTGGACCGCCTGGTGGTCTCGGCGGCGGTCCGAGCGGTGACCTGCCGGAGGGCGGTCCGCCGGGGCCGGGGCCGGGGTCTGGGCCGGGTCCGGGTGGTGGTCTGCGCGGGCGTTGGCGGGGAGTGCTGCGGGCGTTGTCCGTCCGGGACACCGTGCCGGGCGTCGTCCGGGGGCGGGCCGTGCGGCTTCTGCTGGACGACGGGGAGCTGGCGCAGGACGAGGCGGCCCGGCTCATGAGCCTGGTGCTGTCCCCGGGCACCCCTCCGGCGGACGCCGCCGCGTGGATCGAGGGCTTCGTCGGGGGCGGCTCCGGGGGCGGGATGCTGCTGGTGCACGACGAGCGGCTGCTCGGCCTGGTCGACGCGTGGCTGACGGGCGTACCGGCGGAGGCGTTCACGGACGTACTGCCGCTGCTGCGGCGCACGTTCTCGGCGTACGAGCCCGGGGTGCGGCGCACCCTCGGCGAGCTGGTCCGCCGTGGGCCGGGGGCGCGGGGGAGGGCGGGGCCGGGCAGGACCGGCGTACCCGGCTTCGCGGCCGACGCGGACACCGGGCGTGCGAACGCCGTGCTGCCGGTGGTGCGGCTGCTGCTGGGGACCGGGACGCGAGGAGGGACAGAGGTGGGCGCTGGTGCGGTGGCCAACGATCTGGTGGGGGTGGGAGATGACAGCCGAACCGATGGGCTCCGGGAACAGGCCCGCGCTCGGTGACCGGTCTGCTGTGACCGGCCGGCCGGTTCCCGCTGACCGCCCGGACCGGGCCGACCGGCAGGGGCGGTCAGGTCGGGCGGCTGCGGCAGGCAGGTCCGCTCCGGTCAATACGGG